>SVTU01000133.1 GCA_015063655.1 Oscillospiraceae bacterium | reverse complement strand
TGCCTGCCTTGGCGCCGCTATTCTGGGCGGTTGCGCAGGAGGCGTATACCGCAGTATTGAAGATGGCTGTGAGAAAGCGGTGTGCGTGGATCACGTGCGCCCGACCGATGCCGAGGCACATAGCAGATACGAGGGCTATTATCGCCTGTACAATGAATTGTACTTCGCTTTGAGATCGTCGTTCGCCGAGCTTCAGTTACTAAGATAAAGCATAGGAGCAAGACACACGTCTTGCTCCTATGCTTTATGTTTGGAGATCTTTCAAAATATGTTCGGCTGTCGCTTGAATACGTGCGATCTCGTCAGGTCTTGCCGAGCGCAAGTGCCTTTGGCACGGAAAGCCCCATATGTCAAGGAGGCATGGGCCTATCCAAGATTTGTGGGTGTTATGGAACAGACCGTACAGAATGGACAGAGACGCCTTTTTTGGAGGCATAAACAATAGCTTCATTGGATATTTGATCAAGGCATACAGCCATGCGGGATAATGGGCGGTAATGCCTGTCAGCGTAATCCCGGGGTGCGTGATGCTCACGCCGTCCGTGCTATATAAGCTGTACATGAGGTACCGCTTGGCATTGCCGTACACCAAGGAAGCCTGCTTGCGTCCCGAAAAATCAATATCCTGCGCATCGGTTTTGGAGTATCTGTGCGCAATACTACCCACCGCCACGATGCGGCCGCCTCTGCCTTGAATGTGCGGAAGAAGGGTGCGGGCAAGGTAGTACGGGGCAATAAAATTGATCTGGTAGACGTTGTCGTAGCCGATAGAGGTGGTGTGACGGGGAATGCTGTATGCACCCGCGTTGAGAATAAGGCCGTCTATGCCGATCTGCTCCAAGGATAAGACTGCCTGCTTGACAGACACCATATCCTCAAGATCAGCCGTTACGTGACGAACGCTAAGCTCGGGATAATGTCCTTTCAGCTCCTTTGCTAAACGGTGTGATTTATCCTGATTGCGGTCAAGGAGGACGAGCGATGCGCCCAGACCTGCTAAATGATGGCAAAGCTCTCGTCCAAGTCCGCCTGTTGCGCCATTCACGGCAACCGTTTTTCCATGCAGGGAATGCGTATTGTTTTGAATCCAGCGTGATACCGTCATACCGTCTCAGTTAGCCATGGAGTAGACCTCAACCTCCCAGGGCATCCATTCACCGCCTCTTTGAAGAGAGGGAATGGAAGAAGGCTCATTGGTAAGCTCTCTGTGCCAAGCGTGGGCAGAAAGCTCATCGGGAAGGGTGATGGGCGTACTGTTATCGGTGTAGTTGGCGATCACAAGAAGCGTCTCTCTTGCGCAGGCTCTGGTGTACATGATCACGTCGGGATGATCGGTCAGCCAAAAACGAAGGTCGCCGTCGATGATGGCGGGATGCTCGGCACGCATGTCGGCAAGCGCGCGGTAGTAAGCAAAGATGGAGTCGGCTGACGCTCTGTCCATCTCAAGGTTGATCTCCTCATAACGTGGGTTGACCTTGATCCAGGGCTTACCCGTCGTAAAGCCTGCGTTTTCCTCGCTGTTCCACTGATACGGCGTGCGTGCGTTGTCACGGCTGCGAGGTGCAACTGCGGCCAAGGCCTCCTCGGGGGATTTACCGAGCTGCACCATGGAATGATAGTCACCAAGCGTGTAGCAGCAGTTGTGATCCTCAATGGAGCTGTACGTTACGTTGGTCATACCGATCTCCTCACCCTGGTAGACAAAGGGTGTACCTGGGCAGGTGTGAATGAGCGTTGCTAAGAGCTTAGCTGAGCGCTTGCGGTAGTTTCCGTCATTGCCGTAGCAGGAGACCTGGCGGGCGCTGTCGTGGTTAGAAAGATACTGAACAGGCCATGCATTATGCTTCATAAGGTCCGCCCAAGCCGTTTGTACCTTGCGGAAGTATTCGGGGGGAATGGCAAAGCGGCGGCGGTTGGCAAGCTCAAAGTGATATACCATATCCACCTCCTCACGGGAAGCGCATACGTAATCCAAGGCATTTTCAGAGGTCACGCCTGCACCCTCACCCACTGTCATGGCATCACGGGGACCAAATACCTCGGTATACATTTCGTGAAGGAGCTCATGAATGCCCTCTACGTGCGTACACATGGAGGTATCCACCACAAAGCCGTTACGGTCCAAAAGCACGTCGGGCTCCTTTTTGGTGTCGGGAAAGCCTGCAGGCTTCTTGAAGCGGGTGAAAATATCAAGTCGGAAGCCGTCCACACCCATATCGAGCCACCAGTGAAGCATGTCGTAGATCTCACGGCGCAGAGGCTCATATTCCCAATTCAGATCGGGCATTTTGATGGAATACTGATGCAGGTAGTATTCGCCCGTCTGCTCGTCAAATTCCCAAGCAGAGCCGTTGCCCTCACGGAAATAGCTTCCCCAGTTGTTCGGTTCGCTTCCGTCAGGCTTCGGCGGTTGCCAAATGTAATAGTTGCGGTAGGGATTATCCTTGGATTTTCTGGATTCCTTGAACCATTCGTGTTCATCTGAGGAGTGATTGAGCACCATGTCCATGATCACACGAATGCCCATGCTGTGTGCTTTGTTCAACAACTCACGGAAATCATCCAAGGTACCGTATGCGGGGTCAATATTGCGGTAGTCTGCCACGTCATACCCGTTATCGACCTGAGGAGAGGTATAAATAGGGGTAAACCAAATACAGTTGATGCCAAGCTCCTTAAGAACGGGAAGCTTGGAGATCACACCGGGTAGGTCTCCGATGCCGTCACCGTTTGAATCGCAAAAGCTTTTGCAGTAAATCTCATAAACTATGGCTTCCTGCCACCATTTCTTTTTCATTGTATCGTCTCCTTTTTTAATACTTTTTCGCTTGCGGATTCCGATCTTGTCTAAGCTTTCTGCAAAGACGATGAGGTACTTGCCTTTTTCAACCTCTGTGGGCGGTACGTACCATCCCCGCGAATTCCTTCTACATAATTGAAACAACTATATTATATCACAAACGGCAAAAAAATGCAATACCTTATGAACGTATAAAAGAATAACAGCCGAGTCCCAAAGGCATGGGACTCGGCTGAATAACCGTTATCGAAGGTTTTTAGGCTTGCGGATACGGTTGAGCTTTTTGTTCATTTTAAGGAGCTCTTCCTTGGTAAAGGATACGTTCATCATGCCCATCATCGAGGTCAAGCGAAGCACAGTAAAGCCACCCATCATCTGCATAAGCCCACCGTCGGCCTTCAGGTCAACCTCAAAGCCGCCCGATTTCTTCTCGCCTGCTTCTTTAGCCTTCTTGCCTGCGTCCATCTTCTTTTTGATGGTAAGGCCGACAGAGAGGAACCAAAGCTTGCCGCGCTTGGACTGCATGATGTCCGAGATCTTGTCGTTCAGAGAGTATCTGCCCTTGACCTCAACAACGTCAAACCAGTTGAGAACGGCACCGACCTCACGAAGCACGTAGTCCATGTTCATTTCATCTACCTTGCGGATCGTTCCTTCATCGGAAAGCTCGCCCGCCTTAGCAATGATGGTGGATTCTCCCACGTTCTGAACGTCAAAGTAGAAGAAATGATCCTCAGCGGTCTTCTTGCCGATGCTCTCGCCATTGACGAACAGCTCAACCTCGGGCAGGTTGGAATATACCGTGACCTTGGTCACGTCCTCAACTCTGTCAACGTAACGCTTGCCGCACAGGTGAACGAAGGGATCCTCCTCGGGGGAGACCAACCATGCCTTGTAAGCATAGAAGGCATCCTTCTTGTACTTTCTGTCGATGGTAACAAGTCCCTTATGATTCTGACCGTTCTCACCGCCCTCGGCTCTGGCATCAGCACCAAAGTCA
>SVTU01000132.1 GCA_015063655.1 Oscillospiraceae bacterium | reverse complement strand
GAGCTTGCTAAGCTTACGGGCTTTTCCGTGGGAACGGTCAATAAAATCGTAACCGAGTTTGATGCCAAGGGGCTGATGCAGAACGGTGTGATCACCGAGGCGGGCCTTGAGGCTTTGGAGCCGTACCGTGTCCAGCGTGCGGTCTTTATTGCCGCAGGCTTTGGCTCTCGCATGGTGCCCGTCACGCTCAACACACCCAAGCCCTTGGTGCGAGTGAAGGGTGTGCGCATCATCGATACGCTGCTTGATGCCGTGGTGGCAGCAGGCATTCCCGAGATCTATCTGGTGCGCGGCTACCTTGCCGAGCAGTTTGATCAGCTGCTCTACAAGTATCCGCAGATCAAGTTTATTGAGAACCCCGGCTACAACGAGGCCAACAACATTTCCTCGGTGCTCCGCGCGGGCGAGCTTGTGCGCAATGCGTACATTCTTGAGGCCGATCTCGTTTTGAGCAACCCCGAGTTGATCACCAAGTATCAGTATGCCTCCAACTACCTCGGCATTCCCATGGAGAAGACCGACGACTGGTGCTTCTACGTGGAGGGCGGCGTCATTCGCAAAATGGCGATCGGCGGCATCAACTGTCATCAGATGGTGGGCATTTCCTATTGGACCGACGAGGACGGAAAGCGCTTGGCCAAGGACGTTGAAGAGGTCTTTAACGCCCCGGGCGGCAAGGAGCGCTATTGGGATCAGGTGCCGATGGAATACCGCCTGTCAAGCAACAAGGTATATATCCGTGAATGCACCGTAGAGGATATCGTGGAGATCGACACCTTCGGTGAGCTGAAGAAGATCGATAGGACCTACGACGTGTAAGCTGAGAATATCGGAATTGCCGTTTCGGATACGAGACGGCAATTTTGATGCTCGGCGTGTGAGGCAACCCCACACCGCTTGGGAAATTCAAAGGAAATATACACAAAATTCACAAAAAGGAAACAAAAATCGGGTTGGGGTATTATATAATATAATTCTAAATAATGATTACATAACGATGAATGAGGAGTGGTAGTATGTCTTTGGTATTGAACGATCGTTACATGAAGCCCTTTGTGGATGAGCAGGCACTGCTCGGCATGCAGGAGGAGATCAGCAAGGCCCATAAGATGCTGATGGAGGGAACGGGCGAGGGAAGCGACTTCCTTGGTTGGATCAATCTTCCCAAGAACTATGACAAGGAGGAGTTTGCCCGTATCAAGGCCGCCTCGGCTAAGATCCAAAAGAGCTGTGACGTCTTTATTGTCATCGGCATCGGCGGCTCGTATCTTGGCTCTCGTGCCGTGATCGAGTTTCTGAAATCTCAGAATTATAACAGCCTGGCCAAGGATACCCCCGAGATCTATTTCTCGGGCTGTAACATCAGTGCGCAGGCACTTAACGAGCTCCTCGCCATTTGTGAGGGCAAGGATATTTGCATCAACGTCATCTCAAAGTCGGGCACGACCACCGAGCCTGCCGTTGCCTTCCGTATCTTCCGTGCGTTGCTGGAGAAGAAGTACGGCAAGGAGGGCGCCCGTGAGAGAATTTTCGTTACCACCGACCGTGCGCGCGGCACGCTCAAGGCCTTCTCCGACGAGGCAGGCTATGAGACCTTTGTGGTGCCGGATGACGTGGGCGGACGCTTCTCTGTGCTGTCTGCTGTGGGTTTGTTGCCCATCGCCGTATCGGGCATCGATATCGATGCGCTGATGAAGGGCGCCGCCGATGCCTCCGAGGCATACACGGCAACGTCCGACATCGAGAAGAACGATTGCATGAAGTACGTGGCTCTGCGCAACCTGATGTACCGTGAGGGCAAGGCCATGGAGATTCTCGTAAACTATGAGTCCTACGCCACCATGTTCAACGAGTGGTGGAAGCAGCTGTACGGCGAGAGCGAGGGCAAGGACGGCAAGGGCCTGTTCCCCGCATCCGTGATCTTTTCCACCGACCTTCACTCCCTCGGCCAGTTCATTCAGGAGGGAAGCCGTTCCATGTTTGAAACGGTGGTGTCTGTGGTCAACGAGGAGAGCAAGCTCCCCGTTCCCTTCGACGAGGCAAACGTGGACGGTCTGAACTTCTTGGCAGGCGTTGACCTCAACGACGTCAACAAGATGGCCATGAAGGGCACCATTCTGGCGCACATCGACGGCGGCACGCCCAACATCCTCATCGAGATCCCCGAGAAGAATGCCTATACGCTTGGCTACCTTCTGTATTTCTTTGAGTTTGCCTGCGGCGTTTCGGGCTACGTTTTGGGTGTGAATCCCTTTAATCAGCCCGGTGTGGAGGCATACAAGAAGAACATGTTTGCTCTTCTGGGTAAGCCCGGCTACGAGGCACAGAAGGCAGAGCTTGAGGCAAGATTAAAATAATTTGCAGAATTTTCAAAATGCTCTTGCAAAACGCCGCCATATGCGGTATAATAGAGATGGACATAGTTATGTTCAATTCATATATCGGAGGTCCCCCTAATGTTAAAGTTAATTATCGGCGTAAAAGGAACCGGAAAAACCAAGGCTCTTATCGCTCTTGTCAACGAGGCTGTTGAAAAGACCAAAGGCGATGTGGTATGCATCGAGAAGGGAACCAAGCTTCGTTTCGATATCAAGCACCGTGCCAGATTGATCGATGTGAATGAGTATTACGTGGCCGACGCACAGTCGCTTTACGGCTTTGTTGCGGGCATTTTGGCAAGCAATCACGACGTGACCGATCTGTTTGTGGACTCCGCACTCAAGATCTGCAAGGAGGATATGGCCGCTTTCGAAAAGTTGGCTGACGAGGTGGCAATGATTGCCGACAAGCTGGGCGTGAACGTGGTGATCACCGCTTCCATGCCTGCTGAGAATGCTTCCGAGACTCTTAAGAAGTATCTGTAAGCTACATCAAATCAAACCGTTCGGGGCGCGTAGGTTCTACTCGCCCCGAATTTTCGTAGAAGGGAGGGGAGAGCATGATTCTCATTATTGCCGAGAAGCCGAGCTTGGGGCGCAATATCGCACAGGCGATCGGCGGACTGCAGCGGCGGGACGGGTATCTTGAGGGAAACGGATATATCGTATCCTGGGCCTTCGGCCATCTGTTCTCTCTGTGCGACGTAGAGACCTACGCTCCCTCGCCCGACGGCACGGGTCGGTGGACTATGGAAACGCTTCCGTGCTTTCCGTCCCCCTTTCGCTTTGAGCTGAGGCGGGGAGACGACAAAAAGCCCGATGCGGGTGTTGCCAAGCAGTTTGGCATTCTTGAGACCTTGTGTAACCGTGAGGATGTGGATACGGTGGTCAATGCGGGAGACGCAGACCGAGAGGGAGAGATCATCGTGCGCCTGTGTATTGCCAAGGCCCTGCACAAGGAAAAACCCCTCAAAAGGCTGTGGCTTCCCGATCAAACGCCCGAGACGGTCCGTGCCGCCCTTGCCGACCTCAAGGACGAAACGGAATACGACACCTTGGCCAACGAGGGCTATGCCCGTACGTATATTGATTGGCTGTACGGCGTCAACCTGACACGGTATGCCACCCTGCGGGCAGGCACGCTGCTGCGTGTGGGGCGGGTGATCGTGCCCATCGTGCGTGCCATCTACGATCGGGATATGGCGATACGGCATTTTGTGCCTCAGCCGTATTATACGATCGCCAGCGCCGAGAGAACGGGCGAGGACGTGGTGGAGCTGAACTCCAAGCTTCGCTTTGAGGGCGGAGATCCAAGCAGGGCAGAGCAGGCGTGCCGTGCGTACAACGCCTGTGAGGCGTACGTGACGTCGGTCAAAAGAAAAAAGGACACCGTGTCGCCCGGTAAGCTCTATTCGCTCTCCAAGCTTCA
>SVTU01000131.1 GCA_015063655.1 Oscillospiraceae bacterium | reverse complement strand
GCGTTTCCGCCACCTTAACGGCCTCGGTGTGATAGCCGTTGGGGAAGCCGACCACGGTGCAAACAGGGATCCTGCCCCCGAGATATTCGGCACACAAGCGCACGTAGCAGGGCGGCACGCACACCGAGGCCGTATGATACGTCAGCGCATCGTCGCAAAGACGAAGCATATCGGCAGGCGTTGCCACGCGGTCAAGCAGGGTGTGGTCCACGTGCGACAGAATTTGTTGCTTATCCATGGTCGTTATCCCTCCGTTTTCCACGTAAAGGACACAATCTGCTTGATCTTTTCCGTATCGGTATCGGCATAGGTCACGTCAAGCTTATCGCCAACACCAATCAGCATCACGCTCTCGTTATCCGCCACAGACAGACGGTACAGCACCTTGTCCTCTCCCGTCAGATACACCACGGAATTGCCGTCCACCGTAACAAAGCGCACGTCTGCAACGGTCACAGTAGCCGTTTTCGTCTCGACCACAGGCTCGTCGGGCTTTTCTTCCTCTCTTTCGACCACGCCGTTGCTGTACAGCAGCTCAAGATACTTTTCCTTGGCCTCGGTCTGCGTAGAGCCCGTTGCCACGATGCTGTAATTCTCCACGTTGACAAGCGCATACATTCTCACGATGCCGCTGTCCTTGAGAACCATGATATAGGTTGCCTCGCCCGCCACGTTGATCAAGGACGGGAAGGAGGCGACGTAGCCTGCGGCGGCGGCCGCCTGGTCGCCCTGTGCGGCAGACATGGCGGAATACTCCTCAGCGCCGATGACGGGATAATACTTATACTCACCCGTGCGGGCATTGCTGATGATAAAGCCGATGTTGCTCTCGTCGGCACTCACCGAGGTCACGCCCGTGAAATACCAAACGTCGTCACCGAGAACGATATAGCCGAAGTCATCGGTGGTGACACGGCAATCCTTATTGCCGATCACGCTGTTCCAAAAGCCCTTGTGAAGCGTGCCGTACCAGTCGTACTTCTGCGAGGCAAGCTGTCCGTTAAAGACGTTGTCCACCCATGCGGGCGTATCCTCCAGGGCATACAGCTCCGAGGTTCCGTCCACGGGATTGAAGATGACCACCTCGGACACGTCCATCGCTCCGAACAGCCCCACCTTGGGTGCCATGCAGGGAGCGATATAATAGGGGTTGCCCTCCTCGTCGATCTCAAAGAATGCTCCCTCAAAGATCTTGGTGGGATAGGAGAAGCGAAGCTTGCGGTCAAGATCCTCGGAGAAATAGCCGCTCTCCACGTACTTCATCGGCTCATCCAAGGGAATATACTCGGCGTCACTTCTCACGGGGTCTACCCAAACGTAGCCGGGCACACCCGTTTGGCGGTTGTTGAGCCACTTGAAGAAATCGTCGTACTCCAAATTCGACACCTTGGCGGGTGCCTTATTCAGATTGATCTGCGTATAATAATCGCTGATGCGGAACTGCGATACCACATTGGACAGAGAGCCAAGCGTACGGTTGCCGATGATGATAGCGGAATCGGTATCCATCAAGGCAATATTGGTCACGGTGTCCGTCTCGGGCATATCCTCCTCGAAGACTGCCTCCTCGACGGTGATGATATCGGCATATTTCTGTGCATTGAAGACGGTGGCAGAGATCAGCGTGCCGATCAGCAGAATGGCGATCGGAATAGCGGTCACGATCAAGCCGTATTTCATCTCGCCCCGCTTCAGATTCAGCCCCAGCTTCTTGAGGCCTCCCTTGCTATCCGACTTCTCCTCTGTACCCTTGGCGGACAGAAGCGCATTGGCCACGGTAAACACCACGCCAAGCACAGCCAGAGAGATCCAAAACGCCTCACTGTACGCATTGAGGGGGGGCAAGGCGATATAATAGCCGATCGCCCCGAATACAACGGTGATCAACAAGGAAAGTGCAATTCGTTTTTGTCGTTTCATATCCATATCTCCTTACATTTATGTAAAATCAAACTCGGCCCGCCCGTTTCTCAGCACGAGCGCAGCGTCAAAGCTTTTTTGGGTTTTAGAGGACACAAAGCCGCAGATCTTGGCGGTCTTACCCTCCGACAGCAGCAGCCTCATATTGGAGAGTGACACGGCCCGTCCACAGATGTAGGCATTGACGGAAAACCGACAGCCGCTCTTGTAGGCCGAGCAGCCGTAGCTATAGCGATTCCGCACCACAGGTGCGCCGCACAGGGGGCATGCCCCCGCCTCGTCACCGAAAAAGCCCGTATCGGTATCCTGCTCGGGCGGGAGCTGCGGTCTCTCGAAATACTGCCGTATCTCCTCCATCGCCAACGCTACCGTGCTGTCGATGTCAGCCTCTCCCCGAAACACACGCTTGAGCGCACGTCCCATCTCCGAGGTCTTGAATTTATCCATGCTGATGCTCATATGCTCAAGAGATTCTATGAGAAATTCTCCCCCGGGAAGAATGGTATATACGTCCTTTTTCAGCTGGATATATCCACTCTTACGGGCATTGTCGATAATACCCGTGCGCGTGGCCTCGGTGCCAAGCTCCACGCCCTCCAGCATGGCTCGGTATTCCTCGGCGTCGTCAGCCCCCACGGTATCATCGGCCGCCGCCTTCTCCTCACGGAAGGGGTTTTTCAAGTAATTGTTAAGCGTTTCGATGGTATAATGCTTGGGCGGCGTTGTCTCCTTTTGCACGGGCTTGAAATCGATATTGACATGGTCGCCCTTATTGAGATTGGGCAACAGCTTATCCTTTTGCGTAGCGTCGTCATATGCCATCCAGCCCTTGGTCAGCACCGTCAGGCCCTTCAGGGTAAACTCCTCAAGCTCCCCCACCTTCACCGTCATCTCCACCCGCTGCACCGTGCAATCCTCGGCGCAGAACACCGCCACAAAACGGCGGATGACCGTGGCATACACCTGCATCTCCTCGGCAGAGAGACGTGACTTATCGGGTATCTTATAGGTGGGCGTGATCGCCGAGTGAGACTCGATCTTGCTGTCGTCAAAGATGGTCTTTTTATCCTTGAACACAACGGGATAGCCCAGCTTCTTGCAGTTCTCGAGTATTTTCCTGATCTTGTCCTTCTCTGCCGTTGCCAGATACTCGGAGTTGGTACGGGGATACGTGAGATACCCCTCCTCATACAGCTTTTGAATGATGGCAAGGCTTTGCGCCATGGACATTTTGTATTTCTTACCCAGCACGTTCTGAAGCTTGGAGAGCGAATAGAGCTTACCGGGCGACACGGTGTCCTTTTTTCTTTTGACCGACGTCACGTACGCCTCACAGGCGTTGTACGCACGGCACGCCTGCTCTGCCCTGCTCGGATCTCCGCCCTCAAAGCGAAGCTTGGAGTTCAGCTCCACCACGTCCTCGCCCGTCCTCTCGGCGCTGGCGATCGTATAATACGGCTGAGGCACAAAATGCCGTATCGCCATATCCCGATCGTAGATGGCACGCACGATGGGTACGATCACCCGCCCCACACGCAGCAGCGTGCCTGCCCGCAGGGTGGCATACCGTGTCAGGTTGACGCCGTACAGCCAATCAATATACGTACGGGCATAGCCCTCGTTGGCCAAGGTATCGTATTCCGTTTCGTCCTTGAGGTCGGCAAGGGCGGCACGGACCGTCTCGGGCGTTTGATCGGGAAGCCACAGTCTTTTGAGGGGTTTTTCCTTGTGCAGGGCCTTGGCAATACACAGGCGCACGATGATCTCTCCCTCTCGGTCTGCGTCTCCCGCATTGACCACCGTATCCACATCCTCACGGTTGCACAAGGTCTCAAGAATGCCAAACTGCTTGGCAACACCCGCATCGGGCTTTTTGTCGTCTCCCCGCCTCAGCTCAAAGCGAAAGGGGGACGGAAAGCACGGAAGC
>SVTU01000130.1 GCA_015063655.1 Oscillospiraceae bacterium | reverse complement strand
GTTTGGCCCGCAGGCATGGCGTACCGTGGGCGACTACTGGTCGTATGAATACCACACCAAGGACATGGGACTTATGACTGCTCCCGTGGTGACGTGGTATCGGTAAAAACAGGTTGACATATTTGGCAAGAGAGAAAAAGGGAGATGCCGGGGCACCTGCGATAGAGCAGGTGCCTTCTCTCTCTTCGCCTTGGAGGCGAACCTGTGTGTTCGCCCGCAGGCTCAGCATAACGCAGGGGCAATAAAAATCCACCCACATAGCGGGTGGTATTTCATTTTCGGGCATGGCCCTAATCCCACCGGCGGCGCACAAGTGCGTCTTTTATTGGCCTGTCAGCCATGCAATGATTACTTGCTACCCGTAAACGGGTTTGCTCTAAATTTTATTATACCCTGTAGGGACCGGCGTCCTCGACGGTCCTTTTTATGAGTTTTTTACACAAATGCAAGAGTATAAACTCTGCGTGAACAAAGCAAACTCTGTTTTTTTCAATCATACTCTAACATGTTTTTGTTCGACCAAACATTTGCTTTATCCGTTGCTTTTGGACCGTCGAGGACGCCGGTCCCTACAGGCACATATTTCATTACTCTTTATCCCCTTGTTTTTTATTTTCTAACCGGTTAACCTCTACTGATCCACGCCACTATGGCGGGGTTTTCGGTGTACAAAAAGGGGCTGTCACAAAAGCAAATTTGTGACAGCCCCTTTGATCGTTTGCTGATAGACACTAAGCGAGAAGCTTATGTGCGTTCGCGGCCACGTCGGCCAGCGTGCGCATGCCGTCCTCCCCCGTAAGCGAGAAGATTACCTCATACAGCCAAACGCCCTTGTAGGATACGGCGCTGAGGGCCTCGAGAACGGCAGGCCAATCCAACTGTCCCTCGCCCGGCAGCCAATGCCGTTCGTCCACAAAATCGTAGTCGCTGACGTGAAGCGTTACGATGCGGTCGCCAAGTTCACGGATAAAGGCGATGGGGTCGTCCGAGAGCAGGTGATTGGTATCAAAGCAGACACGAAGGCTCGGGTGTGCGGAGAGAAGCGTGTGCATATCCGCAATGGTATTGCCAAGGCAGGTGCGGGGCAGGTCCTCAACGGCGAGGATCACACCGTTCTGCTTGGCGACCTCGGCCAGCGTATACAGGCTCTCGCAGGCGCAGGCCATCTGTCCCTGCCGATCCTCGGCGGTGATCGGCTCGCCGCTTGGGTGAACGATGCAGTATTTTATCCCCATTTCGCCGCTGCGGCGGATCAGCTCCTTATGGCGTGCCACCGTTTGCTTGGCAAGGTCGGGGCGGGCAATGTTGACAAGGGAGCTCTTGAAGGGAAGGTGAAGGGAGTGCAGGGCAATGCCGTAGGCACGGGCCAGCTCGGCGGTCCTTTGAAAATCCATTGCCTCATAGCCGTCGGCCTTGAGGCTGATCTCCATGGCTTCGATGCCATGCTGACGGTAGGCGGAAAAAAGCTCTTCGGTGGGCATATGGCCACAGGTGGAAGCACCAATCGTATACATCATAATCTCCTTTTTTGTTGCTCTTGCGCGCTATTTGACTACAGTATATCACCAAGAGCAGGAAAAAGCAAGGGTTTGATGAAAAAAAGGGGGCTGTCTCACATGCAAATGTGAGACAGCCCCTTGGGTGGCGCTTATTTATCTTCGGGGTTTTCGCTCTCGGGCGTATCCGCCTTGGGCGGTTCGGCCTCGGTGCCGATTTCTTCTTCTGCGGCGGCTTCGGCGGTCTCGGCCTCTGCCTTGACGGCCTCGGCCTGTTCCTGCTCACGGCGCAGGCGGAGCTGCTCCTGTCGGCGGCGCTCCTCGTTTTCCTCACGGCTGCGGCGCTTCTTGGCCTCGGTCATTTCCTCCAGCTCTTCAAAGGTGGGCGTGCCCTCCATGGCGGCCTTGAACTGCTCGCCGTCCATGACCTCGTTTTTAAGCAGGAATTCGGAAATAAAGTGAAGCTTATCCATATGCTCCGTGAGGAGAGCCTTGGCCTTATCGTATGCCTCGGTGATGATGCTGTGGATCTCGGCATCGATCTCTGCGGCGACCTGCTCGGAATAATCCTGATTGCTTGAGAAGTCACGTCCGAGGAACACCTCGCCGTGATCCGAGCCGAAGCTGCGAGGACCGAGAAGCTCGCTCATGCCAAGTTTTGTGACCATGCTCTTGGCGGTCTCGGTGGCACGCTGAATGTCGTTGGACGCACCGCCCGAGATATCGCCGAACACGATCTCCTCAGCGGCACGGCCGCCGAGCAGCATGGCGATCTTATTCTTCAGCTCCTGCTTATACACGCTGTACTTGTCGTCGGCGGGGGGATTGAGCGTATAGCCGAGCGCGCGTCCGCTGGGAATGATAGAGATCTGCTGAACGGGGTCAAGCTCCAGCAGGTGGGCGATGATGGCATGGCCTGCCTCGTGGTAGGCCGTGTTCTTCTTTTCACGCTCCTTCATGGAACGGGACTTCTTCTTAGGACCTGCAATGACCTTGATGAAGGCGTCCTCTAGTTCGTCCATGCCGATCAGCTCCTTGTCACGGCGGGAGGCTAAGAGTGCCGCCTCGTTGAGCAGGTTGGCAAGATCTGCGCCCGTAAAGCCTGCGGTGGTCTTGGCGATCTTGGCAAGGTCCACGCTGTCCTCAAGGGGCTTGTTGCGTGTATGCACACGAAGGATCTCCTCACGTCCCTTGATGTCGGGATAGTTGACGGTGATCTGACGGTCAAAGCGGCCGGGGCGGAGCAGGGCAGGGTCAAGAATGTCGGGGCGGTTGGTAGCCGCCATCACAATGATGCCGTCATGCGAGCCAAAGCCGTCCATCTCCACAAGGAGCTGGTTGAGCGTTTGCTCACGCTCGTCGTGTCCGCCGCCGAGACCTGCGCCGCGGTGGCGACCCACAGCGTCGATCTCATCAATAAAGATGATGGAAGCGGGTGTTTTTCTTGCCTGCTCAAACAGGTCACGCACACGGGAAGCACCCACACCAACGTACATTTCCACAAAATCCGAGCCCGAGATCGAGAAGAAGGGAACGCCCGCTTCTCCCGCTACGGCCTTGGCAAGCAGGGTCTTACCCGTACCGGGAGGGCCTACGAGAAGCACACCGTGCGGGATCTTGGCGCCAAGCTTTGTAAAGCGTGCGGGATCCTTAAGGAAGTCCACGACCTCTTCAAGCTCTTCCTTTTCCTCGTCTGCTCCCGCTACGTCCTTGAACAGCACCTTGTGCTCGTCACCCGGCGTCTTGGCACGGGCTCTGCCGAAGGAAGCGATCTTCCCCGGGCCTCCGCCGCCCCTGTTGGCGGCCGCACGGGAAACAAAGAACAAAATGACCAATACGAGAATGACGAGAATATAGGGCAGGAAGGAGACCCAAAGCGGGATCTGCTTGGGTGCGGCAAATTCGAAATCCTCCAAATTCTCCAGCTTGCCCTCAATATAGTAGCCGTCCATTTCCTCACGGAAGGCACCAAGGTCGCCGATCTGGTACTGAATATCCTTGGTGGGATTGACAATGCTGCCGTCATCATCGTATTCCAGCTCACCGTCCACCAGGTCATAGACCTTCATGGTAAGAAGGTTGTCGGTATCCACCTCAAATTCAATGACGGCATCCTTTTGGAAATAGTCGACTACGTCGCTGTACACGACCTTCTCAGGCTCTTCTGCATTGCGATACAGAAGGGCAGCGCCGAGGATCACGGCGGCGATCAGCACCACGTAGAAAACGATGACCTTTACGTTGCTTTTTTTCATGTTATTCCTCCATAGGCTTTACTCATTCGCCGCCCCAAACCGACGGCTTCAGGACGCCGACAAAGGGGAGATTGCGGTATTTTTCGCTGTAATCAAGACCGAAGCCGACCACAAATTGATCGGGGATGACCGTAC
>SVTU01000129.1 GCA_015063655.1 Oscillospiraceae bacterium | reverse complement strand
GCGACCTTGCCGCATGCCGCTATGTCAAGCAGAGCATCGGTTGGCAGGATCAGGCGAAGAATACCCGCTTCTTGCATCATACACAGCACAGATTCTGCCGACGGAGCTGTGATCAGCTTCAAAAGCTCGGCACAGATCCGCTCCCTGGCCACCATGCGCAAGCGTCCCGCCCCAGCCTCGGCGGCACGGCGTGTGCGCTCCTCCATAGTAAAGCCAAGCTGTGCGGCAAAGCGATATAGACGCATGATGCGCAACGCATCCTCCTCAAAGCGCACACGCGGCTCTCCCACGGCACGCAAAAGCCTGTTGGCAAGATCCTCTCTTCCCCCGTAGGGGTCAACAAAGCCCCGTGAGCCACACGCCATGGCGTTCACGGTAAAATCACGTCTGGAGAGATCGGCACATATGCTGTCCGTAAAGCACACAGCGTCAGGATGGCGGCTGTCTGAATACGAGCCGTCAATGCGATAGGTGGTGACCTCCACAGAGCCGTGAGGCGTGACCACCGTCACCGTTCCGTGCTCAAGACCTGTGGGAACGGTTCGCCAAGCGGAAAAGACAGACAGGATCGCCTCGGGGCACGCTGACGTGGTTACGTCGTAATCGTTGACCTCTCTGCCAAGCAGACCGTCCCGAATACAACCGCCAACGGCATAGGCCTCATAGCCTGCCTGCTCCAACGTATCCAGTATTTGCTGCACGTATGATGGGAACACGCTCTCACCTCCTTTACTGCCTTCATTATACTCCTTTTTACCCTTTCTGTCAAGGGTGACAAGGGGCTGTCTCAAGCCCTCGCCTGAAACAGCCCGTCATCTATCTTTTTTTCTTTTTTGCCGTCCTCTGCGGCTTATGAGACGGAGAACGCTTTTCGCTTACCGTCCCCACGGGGGCCTTCCCCCCTTTGCCGACGGCTCGCTTGCCCATGCCCTGCGACTTCCTTTGCCCGCCGTCACGTCTCGGTGTGCGCTCGGGACGCAAAAGACACGCCTCGCCGTAGCCGATCAGATCCTCACGTCCAAGGCGCACAAGCGCCTCCCTGACCAAGGGGGCGTTCTGCGGACGATTATATTGCAGCAGCGCACGCTGTAGCTGCTTTTCGTGATAATCGGTTGCCACGTAAACGGGCTTCATGGTAAGAGGATTGATGCCCGTTTTGAACATCACCGTAGAGGCCGTTCCGGGGGTGGGATAGAAATCCTGCACCTGCTCGGGCGCATAGTGATCCCGCTTAAGACAGAGTGCCAAGGACAAGGCATCCGAGAGCGTAGAGCCCGGGTGGCTTGACATCAGATACGGCACAAGATACTGCTCCTTGCCCACCTGCTTGGTCAATTCAAAATACCGCTTGCGGAATTGCTCGTATACGGCAAAATCGGGCTTGCCCATACAGCGAAGCACCGCAGAGGAGCAATGCTCGGGAGCAACCTTGAGCTGACCGCTGACGTTGTCACGCACAAGCTTCTCAAAAAAGCTCCCGTCTGTGTCGGCGAGCAGATAGTCAAAGCGAATGCCCGAGCGGATGAACACCCGCTTTACCTTAGGCAACGCCTCAATTTTTTGGATCATATCCCGATACTCGCTGTGATCCACCTTCAAATTCTTGCACGGCGTGGGGGCTAGACACTTGCGCCCCGTGCAAACGCCGTCACGCAACTGCTTGTCGCAGGCGGGATAACGAAAATTGGCTGTAGGGCCGCCCACGTCGTGTATGTACCCCTTGAAATCGGGCATCTGCGTGATCAGCTCCGCCTCACGCAATACGCTCTCCACACTCCGAGAGCGCACCGTGCGCCCCTGGTGAAAGGCCAAAGCACAGAAGTTGCATGCGCCGAAGCAGCCACGGTTGTGCGTGATGGAAAAGCGCACCTCCTCAATGGCAGGCACACCGCCCACCGCCTCGTACGACGGATGGTACGTTCTCATATAGGGCAAGGCGTAGACCGCATCCAGCTCCTCTCGCTCCAGGGGCGGCATGGGGGGATTTTGCACTAACAGCTTGTCGTCGTATCGCTCTGCGATCGCCTTGCCGCTGATGGCATCCTGGTTTTTATACTGAATGCCGAAGGCCTCTGCATAGGCACGGTCATCGCTCTTCAATACGTTATAGTCAAACGTGTCGGCCACCTCAAAATGGATCTTGTCCTCGGGAGATGCCATGTACACACAGCCCCGCACGTCCCGTATCTTGCGGATCGGCACGCCCCTGTCAAGAAGCTCGGCCAAGCGAAGCAATATCTTCTCACCCATGCCGTAGGTGAGAATGTCGGCACGGGAGTCCACCAATATCGAACGCCTGATCTTGCCCGACCAGTAGTCATAGTGAGCAAAACGGCGCAAGGACGCCTCAAGGCCACCGATGATGATGGGTACGTCACCGTACGCCTCACGGATGCGGTTGCAGTAAACGATGGTGGCACGGTCGGGGCGCAGGCCCGCCTTGCCTGCGGGCGAATAGTAATCGTAGGTTCTCTTCTTCCCCGACACCGTGTAGTGTGCGACCATGGAATCAATGTTTCCCGCCGTCACAAGGAAGCCGAGACGGGGACGGCCATATTCACGAAAGGCATCGCATGAGCGGTACTCGGGCTGTGAGAGAATGGCAACACGAAAGCCAGCATGCTCCAGCACACGGGAAATGATGGCAACGCCAAAGCTCGGGTGATCCACGTAGGCATCACCCGTTACGTATACGAAATCGGGGCGGTCCCAGCCCCGCTTTTCCATGTCGGCACGGCATATCGGTAAAAATTGCATGGTCGTCTCCATCCTCACGCCTCCTCCCTGTGGGATGCACGCCGTCCTCGCATAACGAGACAGCACACAAGCACCACAGCCACCACTGCCGAAGCACCGCTTACCGTCCCCAAAGCATCCGTCAGCATATCCCGCCAATCGCAGGCACGGCCTGCCGAGGTCAGCTGTATCAGCTCGTCAGCCACCGCAGACAGAATGCCAAGCAAAACGGCCATGCCAAGGGAAAGCCACGCCACGCAGAAGGAAAGCATCGGCCTCTTAAAGGATAATAAGCAAAGGGCATCCGCAGTCAGAAGAACACCCAAAATGAAAAATTCCACAAAGTGAGCCGAATTGCGTACTGTCTTTTGAGGAACGTCGCCCTCTCCGCCCAAGGTCTCGATCACCTCGTTCACAACCTGCTGAACCTGCTCGCTCTGCGCACGGGACGCCTCGGCATCACGGAGAGAATTGGAAAAGATAAAACCAAGCCATAAAACCGTCAGCAACAGCACCAATACGGTGATCACTCTTTTTACCATGCCTTCTCTCCCCCTTTTTTCACAAAACCTCTTGAAATTTCCGAGAATTTGTAGTATACTATACCGTAAGCATACCATAAAACTTTGACTAAATCGTGAACAAACGCAAATATTTCCCCCTTAACCAATATTTACCGCTCGCCTGCATAGTTAAATGGATATAATAACCCCCTCCTAAGGGGTAGTTATGGGTTCGATTCCCGTTGCGGGTGCCAAAAAAGACCTATGCCCTGTTGGGCATAGGTCTTTTTTGCTACCTGCACGGCGAACCCATCGCTGCGAGCATAGCGAAGCAGAATTGGGTTCGTAACATTGCGACGCCGCTTCCGTGTCGGAAGCCTTGCAGGGCGGAGCAAATTCCCGTTGCGGGTGCCAAAAAAGACCTATGCCCAACAGGGCATAGGTCTTTTTTGCTACCTGCACGGCGAACCCATCGCTGCGAGCATAGCGAAGCAGAATTGGGTTCGTAACATTGCGACGCCGCTTCCGTGTCGGAAGCCTTGCAGGGCGGCGCAAATTCCCGTTGCGGGTGCCACTCTCTTGAAAGGCAGTCGAAATGGCTACCTTTTTTCTTTGCCCTGCCGAGATTCCGCTACGGCTGCCGCCTCGCGCTTTTTCCACCGTGTCATCCTGAGCGTAGTCGAAATCCGAGCAAAGCGAGGATCGAATGGTACGAAGTGCCATTCGGGATCTCGGTGGAAAAAGTTCGACTCGCTACGCTCGCTCAGAATGA
>SVTU01000128.1 GCA_015063655.1 Oscillospiraceae bacterium | reverse complement strand
AGAAAAAAAGAAAGTAAAAAAGAAAACCATATAAACAAAATTTTTGGAGGAAACTGAACTATGTTAGAGCTTGCAATCGGTATTATTTTGGGATGCTGTGCACTGGGTGCGGGAATGGCGATGATCGCCGGTATCGGCCCCGGTATCGGAGAGGGTAACGCTGTGGCAAAGGCGTGCGAGGCCATCGGCCGTCAGCCCGAAAGCAAGGGTCAGGTCACCAGCACCATGCTGATGGGCTGTGCCATTGCAGAGACCACGGGTCTTTATGCCCTTGTCATTGCCATTTTGCTTATTTTCGTTGCGCCCAATCTGCTGGTCAACATTTTGCTCAGAGCCATCGGTTGACGCAAGGAGAGGAAGCATGCAAACGTTAGATGTCATTTCTGTCAATATATGGCAGATTTTGATCTCTCTGATCAATTTGCTTTTGATGTTCCTCATCGTAAAGCGGTTTTTGTTTAAGCCCGTTAAGGCGGTTTTGGCCAAGCGGCAGCAGGAGCTTGACAGTCGCTACGCCGACGCCGATACGGCCAAGGCGCAGGCGCAGCAGGATCGCTTGACTTGGGAAGCAAGGCTTGCCGAGGCAGACGCCGAGGCGGCATCGATCCTTCAGCAGGCCGCCGATGCGGCCAAGCATCGCTCGGACGTCATCATATCAGAGGCTCATCAAAGAGCGGACGTGATCGTCAGCACCGCACAGACCGAGGCGGAGTTGGAGCGCATGCGTGTTGGAGAGGAGATCAAAAGAGAGATCGTGTCGGTGTCGGGTGCTTTGGCGGAAAAAATGCTGGAGCGTGAGATCCGAGAGGAGGATCACCGTGCGCTGATCGATTCGTTTTTGGAAGACATAGGTGACGGCAATGACTGATCTTGCAAAGGAATACGGCACGGCGCTGTTCATGCTTGCCGCCGAGGAGGGGGCAGGGGATGCGTATGCCGAGGCCTTGCACGGTGTGCTGTCGCACTGGAGAGATGAGCCGTCCTATGTGCTGATGCTGTCCTCGCCGAGCATACCGCTGGCAGAAAGGCTTTCGCTGATCGCCGAGGCCTTTGCCGAGCGTGTGCCCACACACGTGCTGTCGTATCTGCAGCTGATGTGCGAGAAGGGAAGGATCGAGCATTTTGCCGATTCGGTAGCGGCATACGATGAGCTGTTGGCGGCCTCACAGCACGTGCTTGACGTGGCGGTGACCTCGGCCGTTCCGTTGACAGAGGCACAAAAGCAAAGCTTGGAATCGAAATTACAGACCAAATACGGAGCAACCGTCCATGCCGTCTATGAGGTGGATGAGGCGGTGCTTGGCGGATTGGTCGTTGCGGTGGACGGGAAGGTCCTTGACGGAAGCCTGCGCCGCCGCCTACGCAAAATAAAGGAGGTGATGAGCAGATGAGCATAAGACCGGAAGAGATCAGTAACGTGATCAAGGAGCAGATCAAGCAATATCGGGCCAAGATCGAAATGAAGGAAACGGGCACGGTCATCCTTGTGGGTGACGGCATTGCCCGCGTGTACGGCTTGAGAGACTGTATGGCGAGCGAGCTGCTCGAGTTTGAGGACGGAAGCTACGGTATGGCACAAAACCTGGAGACGGATACGGTGTCTGTGGCACTGCTGTCCGATACCAATGCCATTCACGAGGGCTCGTCCGTTAAGCGGACGGGGCGAGTGCTGTCCGTTCCCGTGGGCGAGGCTCTGCTTGGCCGTGTTGTGGATGCCCTTGGCAATCCCATAGACGGCAAGGGACCCGTTGTGACCGAGCATACCCGTCCCATTGAATCGGAGGCCCCCGGTATCATTGAGCGCAAGAGCGTGTCTGTGCCGTTGCAAACGGGCATCAAAGCGATCGATAGCATGATCCCCATCGGACGGGGACAGCGAGAGCTGATCATCGGTGACAGACAGACGGGCAAAACGCAGATCGCACTGGATACCATCATCAATCAGAGGAACACCGACGTCATTTGTATCTACGTGGCGATCGGACAAAAGAACAGCTCGGTGGTACAGCTTGCCAACCAGCTGACACAGGCGGGTGCTATGCCGTATACCATCATCGTTTCGGCGTCGGCCTCGGCCTCGGCTCCTCTGCAATACGTAGCACCGTATGCGGGCTGCGCCATGGCGGAGCATTTCCGTGAGCAGGGCAAGGACGTGTTGATCATCTATGACGATCTGTCTAAGCACGCCGTGGCATACCGTGCGCTTTCGTTGCTGATCCGCCGTCCCCCGGGGCGTGAGGCGTATCCCGGCGACGTATTCTATTTGCACTCCCGTTTGTTGGAGCGTGCCGCCTGCGTAGCCCCCGAGTACGGGGGAGGCTCGATCACGGCACTGCCTCTGATTGAAACACAGGCGGGTGACGTATCCGCCTATATCCCCACCAACGTGATCTCGATCACAGATGGACAGATCTTCCTTGAGACCGAGCTGTTCCATGCGGGCGTTATGCCTGCCATCAACCCGGGTATTTCCGTGAGCCGTGTAGGCGGCTCGGCTCAGCTCAAGGGCATGAAGAAGGTGGCGGGCGAGCTGAAGCTGCTGTATTCGCAGTACCGAGAGCTGGCTGCCTTCGCACAGTTTGGAAGCGACCTGGATGCCGACACCAAGGCACGTCTTGCCCTTGGCGAGCGTATCGTGGAGGTACTGAAGCAGGGACGCAACGCTCCCATTCGTGTTGGACTGCAGGTGGTGATCGTATACGCCGTTGTCAACGGCTATCTGAACGATACCCCCACGGATAAGGTCAAGGAATACGAGGCTGCACTGTATGAGCTGTTGGAAAACAAGTACGGCGAGCTTCTTGTCCGCATTGAAGGCGGGCTGTGGGAGGAGCAGGATATCGAAACGCTCAAGACGGCCTTGGGCGAGATGAAGAGGTAAGCTATGGGTGCGGATATCAAGCAGCTGCGCACACGGATCAAGAGCGTGGATTCCACCCTGCACCTGACCAAGGCCATGGGGCTTGTGGCCTCCTCCAAGATCCGCCGTGCGACCGATGCGATGGCCAAAAGCAGGGAGTATCTGACGGCTCTTGAGGAAACTGTCGCACTGCTGTCAAGCCTGCGGGAATGCCGCAAAAGCCCGTATATGGCCAAACGTGAGGGCGGACGCTCCTGCTTGTTCGTGATTGCGGGAGACAGAGGGCTTGCGGGTGGCTACAACGCCAATGTGTTCCGTGCCCTGCGAGAGCTTCCCGATGCCGATATCATACCGATCGGCAAGCGTGCGTGCGATCGCTTCGGCTGTTCGCTTCGCCGTGCCGAGGGCTTTTCCTATGAGGAGGCCGCCTCGCTTGCGGGGCAGGTCTGCGAGGCCTTTGCCAAGGGAGACTACGACCGTGTGGGGATCGTGGGAACACGGTATCATTCCATGATGTCCCAGGAGGCTTACGTGCGGTGGCTTTTGCCCCTATGCGAAGCGAAGGACGTGCCGACCTCGGGCGTTATATTTGAGCCCGACGAGATCGCGGTGCTGAATGCCGTGATCCCCGCATACACGGCAGGCATGATTTTGTGTGCCGTAAGAGAGAGCTTCGCCTCTGAGGTCGCCGCAAGACGGGTGGCCATGGACAGTGCGGGAAAGAATGCCCAGGAGATGATCGACCGATTGGGCCTGGAATACAATCGGGCTCGCCAGGGGGCGATCACACAAGAGATCACCGAGATCGTGGCGGGCAGCGGCATGTAACGTCGGAAAAAGAGAAAGGAGAGCGTTATGTCACAAACAGCAAAGGGCAGCGTCAGCCAGGTCATGGGACCGGTGGTGGACGTTTGCTTTGAGGAGGGCTTCCTGCCCTCGATACACAATGCGCTGACCATGCCAAACGGCAGCAAGACCTTGACCGTTGAGGTGGCACAGCATATTGGTGATAATATCGTGCGGTGTATCGCTATGTCGTCTACCGACGGCCTGCAAAGAGGAACGCCTGTTACCGATACCCAAAAGACCATCAGCGTGCCCGTCGGTCGGGCAACGCTTGGCAGGATCTTTAACGTGCTGGGCGAAACGGTGGACAATCAGCCCTTCACGGATGAGGCAGAGCGTTGGAATATCCACCGCTCCGCTCCCTCGTACAGT
>SVTU01000127.1 GCA_015063655.1 Oscillospiraceae bacterium | reverse complement strand
ATTTTGAGCTGTTTGCCGAGGAGCTGGACTACGAGCGAACCGAGACCAAGCGTATGCTGTGGGATCTGTTGGCACGTGCCAAGCGGCGGACGGGGTTTGATACGGACGGAGAGAGGGTGCTTGTGCAGGTGTATCCGTCACGGGATGGCGGCTGTGAGATCTTTGTTACAAAGCTCGGCGTGCATCCCGACGGGGAGGACGACACCCCGTACGGGGAAACGTACTCCGAGGAGCAGACAAAGGAGACACAGGGCAAAAAGTGGGAAAGAAAGGAAAAGACGGCTTGCGCTTACGTGTTTTTGTGTATCGACACGCTCCTGCGGGCGTGCCGACGCTTGGATACGCTCTCCTATGGCGGAAAGAGCAGTGCTTACATAGCGGAGAGCGGAGAATGCTATTTGTTTTTGGAGGACGTTTCCGCTTCGCCCTATCTCCCCGTGCATCGCTACAGCTTTTTGCACGAGTACGGCAAGGCGGTGAGCGACCCCGAGTCTACCCGTGCGGTTTTGGCGGAGCATGCCGCATGCGTGTGCGACGGCAACGCCGTGCAACGCCTTGGCGCACTCTGCTCTTGAACGAATAAGGCCATGATCGAAAAAAGGGGCTGTCTCAAATGCAAATTTGAGACAGCCCCTTGTCAATCAAGCCTGTCTGCCAAGCAGGCGCAATTCATGAATAAGGCCCTCCTCCACGGTGGCAAAGTCCGAGGGGGTAAGACCCGTGGTGCGAAGGATCTTGGCGCAGTCCACGTCGCGGTTATACCGTCTGTCGTGTTTCCATGCCCACGTTAGTCCTCTGCTGTGGCTAAGCGCTTCGTGGAAAGAAAGATATTCCTTTTCACTGCACCAACGAATCTTGAGCCCCGTAAGCCTTTGGTAGATCTCGGCGATCTCGCCCCACGTAAGGCCATGCCCCGAATAGACAGTGAACGTGTCCCCGAATGCCTCGGGCTTGAAGAGCAGATTGGCAATAAGCTTGCCCGAATTGCCCGCCCAGTCAAGGCCCGCCTGATAGTCCTTGGCAAGGGCGGGGAGAAGCAGCTCATGGCCGCTGTCGGCGGCATCCAGTATACGTTGACCCGAATACATCAAAAGATCCAAGCGGAGCTTTGAGAAGGAGATAACGGGGCGCACGATGGTCCACGGCTGTCCCGCACAGTCTTTTCGCAGATAATCCTAACAGTGAGATTTCGGGACGGCATAGGTCTCGTTTTCAAGAAAATCGGGATCGGTGATGACCTCGGTCAGCCTCGGTGCCTCTTCGGTGATGGGGTGCTGCTCGTTGGCATAGACACGGTAGGAGGACAGAAAGATCAGGTGATCGGTGTTGGCAATCAGAAGCGGGTGAATGGCCTTGTAGCTCTCCACACTCTTGTAATGAATGAAATTGACGATGCCGTCGTAGTGCTTTTCGGCAAACAGCGAGCGCAAAAGCTCCTCGGTGGCAAGGCTTTGGTGGAAGAGCAGATGCTCGTTGTCGGATACCTTCTCCTCGGGGCAGATGACCTCAACGTCAGCTCCTAAGCGAAGCAGCTCCCGAGATACGTACGTGCCGAGCGTTCCGCCGCCGGCAATCAGTAAAACACGCTTGTTTTGATACACGGTGTGTCTCTCCTTTGCTTTTCTTTTTTTACAGTATATCATCTTGACGGCAAAGAGAAAATATGGTATTCTTTTTATATCGCATAGTATTCTGTAAAAAAAGGCGGTAAAAACAAATGAATGATACAATATTCTGCAATAACTTTCGGTTTCGTGAGTTTTATCATGCCGAGACAGTGCATCGGGATAACAGCCGAGGGGTGACGCATCATTTTGTGGGGTATATGAAGAAGGGACGGGGCTTGATCGTCAGCGAGGGAAAGCGTTTGGAGATCGGAGAAGGGGAGATGTTCTATATTCCCAAGGGCTGTCCGTATCACTCCTATTGGATCGCCGAGCCTGAGGTTCGCTTTGATTCCATTGGCTTTCTGTATTTCCCCAGCAGGGCGGCGGGCGGCTACGCCCTGCAGATCATACCCTATGACGAGGAGATCATGGCTATGTTTGCGCCTCTGTCAAACGACAAAACGGTCAATGCCTCGTCTATCGGGGCGTTATATAGCCTGCTGGGATGCTTAGAGGAGAGGCTTGCTCCGCTTGCCGTGAAAAAGGAGAGCCTGACGGTGGAACGGTTTATGGAGGAGCTGGAGCGAGACGCCAGCCGAAGTATTCCCGAGTATGCCGCACGGTGCGGGGTGAGTGAATCCTCGCTGTACGGCTATACCAAATCGGTATGCGGAAAAACACCCAACCGCCTTCGTCAAGAGGCACTGTGTCGGCGAGCCCGTGAGCTGTTAACGGCAACCGATTATTCCATTGAGGTGCTGTGTGACATGCTGGGCTTCAGCTCGGCCGCCTATTTCCGAAGCGTGTATGCTGGAATCTACGGGCAGTCACCGTCGCAAACACGCAAGCAAAGCAGAAATATGTAAAGCCGCATATCGCTCGCCACGAAGCGAAGCGCACGAGCTGTTGCAAAACATGATGCGCCGTGCCCCTCGGGGCACGGCGCACGGTGTTATGTGCGGTATTTTTCGCCGATGGCTTGCATGGCGGATAGCTTTCGGTCAATATCCTGCGCAAGGCGGAGCTGCGCCCGTGTGCGCACGAGATTATGCTCGGGATAGTTGAGCTTGAAATAGGTGTCGCCGTTGAGGTAGTCCGTCATAAAGCGCAATGCCAGCTCGTAGGTCAGGATGAAGACGGACATGGGAAGCAGCTCCCGCTCTCGCTCGGTGATGGACGGGCCGATTCCCTCAAGGAAGCCCTGCAAAAATTCTTCATAGCGTGTCAAAGACAGAGAGATCCGATCCAGCTCTCGTTCGTCCTCGGCCGCCACGTTGGCGGCAAAGCGGACGCTGTCGCCGAAGTCGTACAGCAGAGAGCCTGACATCACGGTGTCAAGATCGATCACGCAGATCCCCTTGCCCGTTTCGTCGTCCACCATAATGTTGTTGAGCTTGGTGTCGTTGTGGGTGACACGGCATGGGATAGAGCCGTCGGCAAGCCCATCGGTGATGATGGCGGCACGGTCGGAATAGGCGTGAAGGACGGCGATCTCCTCGGCCACCGAGGCGGCTCTGCCCACGGCATCGCTCTCCACGGCTCGGCAAAAGACCTCGTATCGCTTTTGCGTGTGATGGAAGAAGGGAATGGTCTCCTCAAGGGTGGCGGCAGGGAAGTCCGCCAGCTGATTTTGGAAGATGCCGAAGGCACGCCCCACTTCACGCAACAGCCCCTCATGCTCCACGCTGTCATAGGCGGTGGCTCGCTCGATAAAACGATACATGCGCCAACAGCAATCGTTGGTGGTGATATAGTTGCCCCCGCTCTTGGCGGGAATCACCGTCAGCGTCTCCCGTGCGGGGTCGCCGCCCTGCTGTGCGATCTTTTTGGCAAGGAACTGCGTGATGCTCACAATGTTGATCATCAAGGCGTGCGGGTTGCGGAACACGTTGGTATTGATCTGCTGTAATAAATACCGTTCGCCGTCATCCATGGTGACGGCATAGGTCTGGTTGATGTTTCCGCTGGTAAATACGGTATATGAGGCAAGAGAGCCGTTGATGCTGAAATAGGTACAAAGCTTAGATAATTCGGTAAGATTCATGGGTAAGACCTCCAAACATAATGGTGCTGTTGGTAAGGGTTACAATTCAGTATACCACACTTGACGGATAATTGCAACATCTTTTTGAAAATCCTATTGTTTTTTTGGATAATCCAAGTCAAGGCTTCAATTCACAAAGGCGGCATGCAGGATATCCAAGGCACTCTTTTCGATACGGCTGACGTAGGAGCGGGAGATCCCAAGCCGCTGTGCTACCTCCCGTTGCGTCAGCGGCTCGTCGCCCGCCAGGCCGTAGCGAAGCGTTACGATCTGCCTCTGCCGCTCGTCAAGCAGGGTGTCCACGTAGGTGCGAGCTCTCGCCCCCGTTATTTTGCGCTCGATCTCCTGCGTGACGCTCTCCTCCGAGCAGATGACGTCCATATACGTCAGGGGATTGCCGTCTCGGTCCACGTCGATGGTTTCGTTGAGGGAGACGTCGGTGCTTCGCCTGCGGGCGGCACGGAAGAACATCAATATCTCATT
>SVTU01000126.1 GCA_015063655.1 Oscillospiraceae bacterium | reverse complement strand
AAATAATCCCAAACGGGAAATTATCTCTTGGAGTTTTAAGAACACTGTTTGATATCGTGAATATCGTGAGTATCGTTTTATAAAGTGTTGCACCAAATTTGCACCAAGATCACACCGATATTTAATGTTGTTCTGCTCGTCAATTTGGAATTGTTCACTATATAATCAGATTTCGTTTTTGTCCAAATAACGATTTGTATTCTACTCTATAATTGATCCCATACGAGTTAACCCATGGATTTATTTTTTTGCACAATTCCACAAGCAATGCACTGGGTCTTTTATCTAAACTTAGTACAATCCAGATTTTTTCCTTTAAACAATCAGGGTGATTGCTTTTAAACTCTTCACTTAAAGCATAACCTATATAGTTTTCTATTTTATTCATAAGTAAAGTCTGCTGTTCATTGCTATCATCAAACTTTCCAGATGATATGATAAATAGTTCAATAGATCCGTCTTTCCCGATTGCTTCAATATCAAGATTGTTAGCATCATAAATCGCCATAATAGATTTCTCCTTCAAATTTTTATTTATCGATTAGTTGTATTATACCATAATTTTTATCAAAAGTAAATAGGACGGCAGAAAATAATGAATTGACGGCAAGCCGTCATGAATTGAAGCCTACGGCTTCATGATTTGAAATCTGCGATTTCATGAATTGAATTGCCCTGTTCCTTTCATGCCGAAGGCAATTCATGCCTCCTCGCTTGCGAGGTAGCAATTCATGGCGTCAGCCAACTCACGCCCCGCGGGCAATTCATTGCACCTCAGTTCATCCAAGAGATAATAAAAAACACTCTGCCGAAGCAGAGTGTTTTTTGCAAGTTTCGACCTTTGGTCGAAATTATCTCTTGGAGAACTGAGGTGCACGGCGTGCAGCCTTGAGTCCGTACTTCTTTCTTTCCTTCATACGAGGGTCACGGGTCAGGAAGCCTGCTGCCTTGAGAGCGGGGCGGTAGGTCTCGTCTGCCTGGCAAAGTGCACGGGCAAGACCGTGACGGATAGCGCCCGCCTGTCCGGACAGACCGCCGCCGTTTACGAGGGCGATAATGTCGAACTTGCCAACCGTATCGGTTGCGGCAAAGGGCTGATTCACGATGAGCTTGAGGGTCTCAAGACCGAAGTACTCGTCGATGTCCTTCTTATTGATGGTGATAACACCCGTGCCGGGCACGATACGTACGCGGGCAACGGACTTCTTTCTTCTACCTGTGCCGTAGAAATAAGGCTTAGAACTTGTGTACATTCGATGATCCTCCTTCATTAAAGCTCATAAGCCACGGGCTTCTGTGCCGCATGGTTATGCTCGGCGCCTGCAAAGACCTTGAGTCTGGTTGCGGACTTTGCGCCAATGCTGTTGTGAGGAAGCATGCCCTTAACGGCAAGCTCCATAGCCAGCTCGGGCTTGGTTGCCATGAGGGTCTTATACTGCATTTCCTTGAGGCCACCGATGTAGCCGGAGTGACGGCGATAGTACTTCTGCTCCAGCTTCTTGCCGGTCAGAACTGCCTTCTCTGCGTTGATGATGATAACGAACTCACCGCAATCCACATGGGGGGTGAACTCGGGGCGATGCTTACCGCGAAGAATGGTAGCGGCGGCAGCTGCGGTCTTACCGAGGGGCTTGCCTGCAGCATCCAGAACGTACCACTTGCGCTCAAGCGTTTCCACTTTTGCCATGTAAGTTGACATTAGCTGAATCCTCCAAAAATTTTGTTTGTTTTTTTCATGCCTGCCTATTATACCATGTCCGTAAACACTTGTCAATACCTTTTTTGAAAAAAATTTGATTATTTTAATCTACAAATATCAAAGCTCTGTTTTTCTCGTTTAATCACCCATTTTCCTCCGTTTTTCTCGTTTTGTATTTCAAAATTTTTTTGCGATTTTTTTCTTACCGTCATAGTTATATTCCCTTTGGCATAGGATATACCAACAAAAAAAATGACGGAGGATCAAAGCACATGAACACAACCTTTGCGCCCGAGGGCTACCGTATAGCCGATGCTGACAATCGAAAATACCTCTCTTCCCTTGATATGCTGGAGCGTGCCGCAGCCGACGGTGTCATCTTAGAGGCCACGGCTCTACTGTGCGACAACAGTCTTTCCCTGCATTTTCGCCTTGGCTCTGTGCCTGCTATTATGGAGAAGCACGAGGTCATGCACACCCGTCAGGGCGAGGTCATCAAGGACATTGCCGTTATGACCCGTGTGGGCAAGCCCACCTGCTTTAAGATCATGGGCATCACCTATGAGGACGGCAAGCCTCTGGCCGTTCTGTCCCGCCGCTTAGCCCAGCAGGAGTGCGCCGAGGTATATCTCGCCGCACTGCAATGCGGCGATATCATCCCCGCCCGTGTGACGCATTTAGAAAGCTTTGGGGCTTTTGTGGACGTTGGCTGTGGCATTGCTTCCCTGCTCTCGGTGGACTCCATTTCGGTCTCACGTATCAGTCACCCCTCAGACCGTCTTGCGGTGGGCAACCGCATTTATTGCTGTGTCAAGGCGATCGACGCCGAGCATGAGCGATATTTTGTGAGCATGCGTGAGCTGCTTGGCACGTGGGAGGAAAATGCCGCTCACTTCTCGGTTGGTCAAACGGTGATCGGCACGGTGCGCAGTGTGGAAAGCTACGGCGTTTTCGTGGAGCTTGCCCCAAACCTGGCGGGGCTTGCCGAACTGCGTGAGGGCACACGGGACAAGGAGATCGCCAAGGTTGGGCAAACGGTTGCCGTATACATAAAAAACATCATCCCCGACCGCATGAAGATCAAGCTGGTGCTGATCGATGCGTACAGAGGGGATATCCCCCCGTCGGAGATGACGTATTACATTGACGGTGAGCGCACGTCTCACCTATCCTATTGGCGGTATTCCCCCATTGGCTCGGCCAAGGTGGTGGAAACAGTGTTCGACACCGTCAACTGAGCTTGCGCAGGCGGGCAAACGAGCCCATCAGCTTCTTCGTTCCCACTCGGTCGAAGGTGACCTCATACAGCACGTCCGAGCCCATCGGGCGTGCCGACAGAATCTCTCCCTCACCAAAGGTGGGATGCGACACACGGTCGCCCTCACTAAGGGCGGTGTTGACCGTCTGCTTTTGGAATACGGTCTTGCCCACCGTCACCCTCTCGGTGTGTCTGGGTGTCTTGGCGCTCGGCTCATCATCCTCGGCGTGAAAGTAGACCTTTGCCTGCGGTCTTTGCATGCTCGGTGCATAGGCATATTCCTTCTCGATCAGCTCCTCGGGGATCTCATGGACAAAGCGAGACAGCGGATTATACGAGGTTCGGCCGTACAGCATACGGTTTTTGGTGTGGATCAGATACAGCATATCCTTGGCTCTTGTAATGGCGACGTAAGCGAGGCGTCTTTCCTCCTCCAGCTCGTCGGGAGAGCCGAGGATATTTTGCATCCCGGGAAAAATACCGTCCTCCATACCGGGCAGGAAGACCACGGGGAATTCCAAGCCCTTGGCCGAGTGAATGGTCATCATGACCACCGCATCGGCGGTCTCGTCGTATTTATCCACGTCGGACACGAGCGCATTGTCCTCAAGGAAGCCCGTCAGCGTGGGAAGCTCCTCACGCTTGCTATACTCGATGACGTTGGAGATAAACTCCTCCACGTTCTCAAGCCGTTCCTTCTCCTCCTCACCCGCATCGATCAGCATTTGCCGATAGCCCGTACGGTCAAGCACCTGCTTGACAAGCGCCTCAAGAGACAGCTCCTTCTCCAAAAGGCTTGAGAGATAGCGGATCAGCTCGGCAAAGGCGGACAAATTCTTAGCCGAACGGGAGAGGGCGGGAAACGCCTCGACCCGTTCAAGCACGGCAAACATGGATATGCCCTGCTCTCTTGCGATGGTCTCCACAGCGTCCACCGTTGTCTGCCCGATCTTGCGTCCGGGGACGTTGATGATGCGCTTGAGCCGTTCGTTATCGGCGTGATTGTTGATCAGTTGAAGATAAGCCACAATGTCCCGAATCTCCTTGCGGTCATTGAAGCGCACACCGCCGAGCAGGCGATACGGCACGCCGCTCTTGGCAAAGGCTCGCTCGATGACGTTGGATTGGGCATTGGTGCGGTACAGCACGGCAAAATCACGGTAGGTGCGCTTCCCCGATGCCACGGTGCGAAGC
>SVTU01000125.1 GCA_015063655.1 Oscillospiraceae bacterium | reverse complement strand
GGTTGCACATAGCGTTCATAATTTGTTAATGCTATGAAGCAGCCCCTTTTTATCTGTTCCTTTTGGTTCTTCGCCACGTCACACAGCGGTTTTTCATCAGTAGGTGAAGGTCAGCATCACGGCATTTTCCGATTGATCGGTTGAGATACGGTAGCGTGCCAAAAGCGAATACGGAAGAACGAGTCGGTTATCGTCGGCATAATCCGACAGTTCTACCGATCGTACCTCTCCGCCCGCCAAGCTCTGCACCGTCATAGCCGTGGGCTTTTGCGAAAAGGACAGCGTAACCGTTTCAAAATCTCCGAATATCCCCACTCGCTCCGGAGTATCCGCAAAACAGGCGACACGGGGCATCTCCGTATTTTCACGGTAACGGTATCGCTTTACGGCCGCCAAGGCATACGCCCCCGTTGGATTTTGGGCGGCCAACACAAAGGGCGCACGCTCCGTGGGCTCCACCGTGGGCAATGCCGTATTTCTTGCCATAACGGCAGGTGCCGCCTGCGTTACCGTGGTATCCATAATCTCTCCGTACCACGTATCGTTGCGGGTAAAGAAACATTCGTCGTAAAGAAGCTCGTCGGAGGTTTCCAACACGCCCCCCGCAAAGGCAGGAGCATAGGTCTGCCATCGCAGGGCTGCCGTTACCTCGTCAAGTCTTTCGCTTCTTTGTGAACGCCCCTTACCGTATACCGAGCGCATAATACCCACGGCGCATCCCAAGGCGGCCCCCACGTACAGCTCATCCTCACAATTGACGACGCCATAGGAAAACGGAAGCATTTCGGAAAGGCGATCCAGCGTTGAGCACGCCGACAGCCTGTCGTCGGTAACGTCGTACGAGCGATAGACCTCGGAAAAGGATAATATGGCCTTAGCCTTGGCAAGGGCCGCCTCTTGCTCGGCAAACCGAATGGTTCCCTGCTTGGGCTCTCCGTTAATCGGCATCAGGGGGAACGTATGCTCGATAACAAGCTCGGGAAAGAGACGCTTGCCAAGCTCCGTCATCATGCTTCTGCAAGACACACTGGCCGAATCCTTGCCCCAATCTACCTTCCAATAGCGAACGTCGGCATGGCGGCTCCACAAAATCCGTTCCCGCCAATACGCCTCATGCAAGGACGGAGCTTCCTCGTATTTGACTCCGAATTGTTCATGGCACAGCTGTGGAGCAACCCAAATGCCAAGCCCCTTCCACCCCCTGCTCTTTACGGCGTCATTCAGCTTTTGCAAACGCTCTGCGGGTGTTCCCGTAAAGGACGGAAAGCGAGTGGTATCCAACGTCAGCGAACCAAAATCCCGAATAGACTCTCGGCCCGCCCCATACGGAACGTCCCAACCGTCGTCGAGAACCAAATACAAATCTCCCCTAAGCGCGGGGAAAGCATCGCACAAGCCTCCCTTGCCCAACAGCGTATCCTCATTCATTTCGTCTCTGGCAAGAGCGGCGCCGGCCGCCCCCTCAAAATCCTTTGCCGTAAGCCCCTTAGCCGTACCCTTCCTTCCGGCAATATCATTCTGGCTGGACCACGTGCACCAATAATTGAGGGAGTCTCTGCTTCTGACGGGAAACATACCACGTTTCATTTACCGTATCCTCCTGTTAATGTTACCTCTTTTTCCCTTATTATAGCATCATCTCCAAGGCCTGTCAAGTTAAATTCCGCAAGCCTCGGCACAAAAAACAAAAAAGGGACGTTGCCATGCAACGTCCCTGATTTGTATACAATTACTTGTACTTTCTCTTACGAGCTGCTTCCGACTTCTTCTTGCGTCTTACGCTGGGCTTCTCGTAGTGCTCCTTCTTGCGAAGATCGGTAAGAACGCCGGAGCGAGCGGTTGCACGCTTAAAGCGACGAAGAGCGCTGTCGAGAGACTCGCCTTCCTTCACTCTGATTTCAGCCATTATCTGTTTCCCTCCCTCCGATGTCTCCAAAGACAATCAATCGTGATATATTATACACGATTATCCTGTATTTGTCAATACTTTTTTTCAAATCCTCAATATTTTTTATGGGGACTGTGATCACTTGACCACGATGTTCACGATCTTGTTGGGCACGTAGATCTCCTTTACAATGCTCTTCCCTGCCATAGCGGCCGCCACTCTCTCGTCAGCCTTTGCCATGGAGAGTGCCGTCTCCTTATCGCAGTTGAGAGGAAGGGCCACGGTGGCGCGCACCTTGCCGTTGATCTGCACGGCGATCTCAATGCTGGCATCCACGGTTTTCTCCTCGTCGTAGGTCGGCCAAGCGGCAAGCGAGCAAAGCTCGGTATTGCCAAGGCTCTCCCAGATCTCCTCGCACAGATGAGGTGCGAAGGGGCACAGAATGCGAACAAGAGCCGACAGCTCGTCACGGGAGAGATAGCCCTGATCGTAAATATCGTTCACCAGGCTCATCATGGCGGCAATGGCGGTATTGAACTTCATATCCTCAATATCGTTCGTTACCTTCTTCACCGTCTTATGAATGAGACGCTCCATGCGTTCGGTGGACACACCGTCACCGCGCACCATATCGGGCAACTCGGCAATGCGGTCAAGAAAGCGCTTACAGCCCTTCACACTGCTATCCGACCACGGAGCGGCTGCGCCGTAATCGCCCATAAACAGGATGTACACACGAAGCACGTCCGCACCAAACTGATCCACCACGTCGTTGGGGTCTACCACGTTACCGCGGGACTTGGACATCTTCTCGCCGTCAGGGCCGAGAATAAGTCCCTGAGCCGTTCTCTTGGCGTACGGCTCCTCGGTGTTGACCTCGCCCATATCGTATAAGAACTTGTGCCAGAAGCGGGAATAGATCATGTGACGGGTCACGTGCTCCATTCCGCCGTTATACCAGTCAACGGGCATCCAGTATTTCAGCTTCTCGGGGTCAGCGAGGCAGGTATCGTTCTTCGGGTCAACGTAGCGCAAGAAGTACCAGGACGAGCCTGCCCACTGAGGCATGGTGTCGGTCTCACGCTTGGCAGGCTTTCCGCAAACGGGACACGTACAATTCACAAAGTCCTCGATCTTAGCAAGCGGGCTTTCGCCGCCCTCACCGGGGGCAAACTCCTTCACAGCAGGCAGACGGAGCGGCAGCTCCTCCTCGGGAACGGGTACCATGCCGCATGCATCGCAGTACACGATCGGAATAGGCTCGCCCCAATAGCGCTGACGGTTGAACGCCCAATCCTTCATTTTGAACTGCACGCCCTCTTCGCCAATGCCCTTCTCCTCAAGGTACTCAATCATTCTCTTGATGGAGTCCTTCTTGTTGGTAAAGCCGTTCAGGAACTCGGAATTGACCATCTCACCGTCGCCCGTGTAGGCGGCCTCGGCAATATCTCCGCCCTTGATGACCTCGATAATATCGATGCCGAACTTCTTGGCAAATTCATAGTCACGCTCATCGTGCGCAGGCACAGCCATGATCGCACCCGTGCCGTAGCCCATCATGACGTAATCGGCGGCATAGATCGGGATCTCCTTACCGTTGAGCGGGTTGATACCGCACAAGCCCTCGATCCTTACACCCGTCTTATCCTTGTTAAGCTGAGTGCGCTGGAACTCGGTCTTCTTGGCGCAATCGCCAACGTAGGCACGGATGGCATCGATATTGGCGATCTTGTCGGCATATTTTTCGATCATGGGATGCTCGGGCGCAATGACCATAAAGGTCACGCCGAAGAGCGTATCGGGACGGGTGGTATAGATGCGAAGCGTCTCGTCCGTACCGCTTACCTGAAAGTTCACAAAAGCACCCGTGGACTTACCGATCCAGTTGACCTGCTGCTGCTTGACCTGCGGCAGATAGTCCACGCCCTCAAGACCCGAGAGCAGGCGATCGGCATACTTGGTGATGCGGAGATACCACACATCCTTGGATTTCTGCACGATATCGTTATGGCAAATATCACACTTACCGCCCTGGGAATCCTCGTTAGACAGCACCACCTTGCAGTGAGGGCAGTAGTTGACCAATGCCGTATCACGGAAGGCAAGTCCGTTCTTGAACAGCTCAAGGAAGATGTGCTGTGTCCATTTATAATAGTTCTCGTCGGTGGTATCGATGGTTCTTGTCCAGTCAAAGGAGAATCCCACACGCTTGAGCTGTCCCGTAAACTTCTCGATATTGGCATCGGTCAGAATTCTGGGGTGGGTGTTAAACTTGATAGCAGAATTCTCCGTGGGCAGACCAAAGGCATCAAAGCCAAT
>SVTU01000124.1 GCA_015063655.1 Oscillospiraceae bacterium | reverse complement strand
TACGGAGGCACCGTTATCTGCCCACAAAGTGTTGGCTTTGCAGAAAAAGTCGAAAATTAGGTGGTACCGCGAGGTGCATGTCACTCCGTCCTATGATAGGGGCGGAGTGTTTTTTTATAAACATTATGGAAAGGAATATACAATCATGAAAGAAAAATTAGCATCGATCAAGCAGGCGGCCCTGGCCGCACTGGCTTCTCCCGAGGCTGACGTTGAGGAGCTTCGCATACGCTTCCTCGGCAAAAAGGGAGAGCTTACGGCGGTTTTGAGAGGCATGGGCGCACTGTCCGCCGAGGAGCGCCCCGTTATCGGTCAGCTCGCCAATGAGGTGAGAGCCGAAATCGAGCAGGCCATCAGCGCCCGCATGGCCGAGCAAAAGGCTGCCGCCGCCGAGGCAAGACTCAAGGCCGAGAGGCTTGACGTCACCATGCCGGGCAAGGCCTCGCCCGTTGGCCACATTCACCCCCTCACACGTGTGCAAAGAGAACTTGAGGATATCTTCATTGGCATGGGCTTCCGCATCGTGGAGGGACCTGAGGTGGAATACGACTATTACAACTTCCAAGCGCTCAACATTCCCGAAAACCACCCCGCACGTGACACGCAGGACACCTTTTACATCACGGATAATATCCTGCTGCGCTCTCAGACCTCGCCCGTGCAGGTCAGAGCGATGGAAAAGATCCAGCCCCCCATTCGCATCATCTCCCCCGGCCGTGTGTACCGCTCCGATGCCGTAGACGCCACGCACTCCCCGCTGTTCCATCAGCTTGAGGGTCTTGTGGTGGACAAGGGCATCACCATGGGAGATCTCAAGGGCATGCTGGAGACCTTTGCTAAGCGCTTGTTCGGCGAGCAGACCGCTCTGCGCCTGCGTCCCCACCATTTCCCGTTTACCGAGCCGTCTGCCGAGGTAGACGTTTCCTGCTTCGTGTGCGGCGGCAAGGGCTGCCGCCTGTGTAAGGGCGAGGGCTGGATCGAGATCCTCGGTGCGGGCATGGTGCATCCCTTCGTGCTGTCCAACTGCGGCATTGACCCCGAGGTCTATTCGGGCTTTGCCTTCGGCCTTGGTATTGAGCGTATCGTGATGACCAAGTACGGCATCGACGACATGCGTCATCTGTACGAAAATGACGTTCGCTTCCTTGAGCAGTTCTGATAAAGGGGGAAATAGAGATGAATTTATCCAAGAAGTGGCTGGCTGACTTCGTTGACGTCAGCGATATTGATGATAAGGCGTATTGTGACCGCCTCACCGACACGGGCTCTAAGGTAGAGGGCTATGAGGTGCTGGGCGAGGATATTGAAAACGTGGTGGTTGGCCGTATCGTGAAGCTTGAGCCTCACGAGAACAGCGACCATCTGCAGATCTGCCAGGTTGACGTGGGCGACCGCACTGTGCAGATCGTAACGGGTGCGCAGAACGTGTTTGAGGGTGCGATCGTGCCCGCCGCTCTGCCCGTGGCCAAGCTTCCCGGCGGTGTTGTGATCAAGTCGGGCAAGCTTCGCGGTGTGCCCTCGGACGGCATGCTCTGCTCCATGGGCGAGCTGAAGCTGGACGAGCATGACATGCCCGGCAAGGAGGCTAACGGCATCCTGATTTTGGACGAGTGCTACGGCGACAAGCTGGGCATGGATATCCGAGAGGCCTTGATGCTCAGCGATACCGTGGTGGAGTTTGAGATCACCTCCAATCGCCCCGACTGCCTCTCTGTGATCGGCCTTGCCCGTGAGAGTGCCGTGTCCTTTGGGCGCGAGCTGAAGCTTCACACCCCCGTGGTCAACCCCGTGAAGGACGACAGCATCGACAAATATCTGTCGGTGGCCATCGATGCCCCTGACCTGTGTCACCGCTATATGGCCAGAGTGGTGAAGAACGTCAAGATCGGACCGTCTCCTCTTTGGCTTCGCATGCGCTTGCGTGCGGCAGGCGTGCGCCCCATCAACAACATTGTGGATATCACCAACTACGTGATGCTGGAATACGGTCAGCCCATGCATGCCTTTGACTACGCATGCCTTGGCGGCTCGGAGATCCACGTGCGCCGTGCGGCCGACAAGGAGAGCTTCATGTCGCTTGACGATAAGGAGCATACGCTGGATAGCTCCATGCTCGTGATCGCCGATAAGACCCGTGCCGTTGCCCTTGCGGGCGTGATGGGCGGAGCAAACAGCGAGATCAAGGACGATACCGCTACGGTGGTCTTTGAGTCTGCTTGCTTCCTTGGCTCGTCCGTGCGTGTGACCGCCAAGAAGAACGGCATGCGCACCGAAAGCTCGGCACGCTTCGAAAAGGGGCTTGACCCTGAAAACTGCTACGGCGGTCTTGAGCGTGCCTGCGAGCTTGTGCAGCTGCTGGGTGCAGGCGACGTGGTGGACGGCATCATCGACGTCTATCCCGCTCCCGAGAAGCCCTATACCATGACACTTGACGCCGATAGGATCAACCGCTTCCTCGGTATCGAGCTGTCTGCCGACGAGATGAAGGATATTTTGCGTGCACTTGACTTTACCGTCGAGGGCGATACGCTTACCGTGCCCTCCTTCCGTGCGGACGTGCGTTGCATGAACGACGTGGCAGAGGAGATCGTGCGTATCTACGGCTACAATAAGATCGTGTCCACCGCTATTCGCGGAGAGACCACGCAGGGCGGCAGAACGCCCAAGCAGGCCTTTGAGGTGCTGTGCGAGACACAGCTTTGCGGTATGGGTCTTGATCAGATCCAGACCTTTTCGTTCATCAGCCCCAAGTATTATGAAAAGATCCGTTTGCCCGAGGATAAGAGACGCTCTATCGTGATCTCCAACCCCCTCGGCGAGGATACCAGCGTTATGCGTACCAGCGCCCTGCCGTCTATGCTGGAGGTCGTGGCACGCAACGTCAACTTCAATAACGAAAACGTCCGTCTGTTTGAGGTGGCGACCGTGTATATCCCGTCCGACAAGGAGGGAGAGCTGCCTGCAGAAAACAAGGTGATCACGCTGGGGGCTTACGGCAACGTGGATTTCTATGCGCTTAAGGGCATTTGTGAAAATCTTTTGACGGTAGCGGGCTTTGACGGGCTTCGCTTTACCGCCCTTGCGGATAACGCCTCGTACCATCCCGGCCGCTGTGCCGCCGTCAATACCGCCGACGGTGTTTGCCTTGGCGTGCTCGGACAGGTGCATCCTGCCGTGATGGAGGCCTACGGCATTGACTGTGAGGTCTATGCCGCCGAGCTTGACTTTGAGGCGATCTTTGACAACATGACCGCAAAGAAGGCATACCGCCCGCTGCCCAAGTTCCCCGCCACCACAAGAGACTTCTCCTTCGTGTGCGACGAGAGCCTGGAGGTGGGTACGGTTATGGACGTGATGAAGCGTGGCGGCGGCAAGCTCGTGCGTGACGTCCGTCTGTTCGATATTTACCGCGGTCAGCAGATCGGAGAGGGCAAGAAGTCGGTGTCTCTGCGTGTGACACTGCGTGCCGATGACCGCACGCTGACGGTGGAGGAGGCAGACAAGGAGAGCCAAAAGATCTTGTCTGCACTTGAAAAAGAGCTGGGACTTTCCCTGCGTGCGTGAGAGGATCGACATGGAGCAAGCGAAGATCGACCGTATCAATGAGCTGGCACGCAAGGCCAAGACCGAGAGTCTGACCGAGGCCGAGCGTGCCGAGCAAAAGGCACTGCGGGATGAATACATTGCCGACTTCCGCCGTTCCTTTGCCGCTCAGCTTGACAATACCGTGATCCAACGTCCCGACGGAAGCCGAGAGCCGTTGAAGAAATCGAAATAAAGGAGAAGCCGTATGTCAGATTTTTTGGCTTCGATCCCGCCCGTGGCGGTGTGCTTTATCGTGTGCGCCGCCAAGATATTGGAAATCACCATACAATCCCTCAAGACCTGCATGATGGTGAAGGGACAGCGCCTCAAGGCGGCAGGCCTTGGCTTGTTGGAATGCACCGTTTGGGGACTTGTGATCTCCACCATCATCGGTACGCTGGGGGACAATCTCTTCCTCCTCGCCTTCTACTGCGTGGGCTATGCCACAGGCCTGTTCCTTGGCTCAACGTTGGAGAGCAAGATCGCCTTGGGCACGTCCAGCCTGCAGTTGATCGCGGGCGAGGAGAGCACCGAAAAGATCATCGGCTATCTGCAAGCCAATGGCCGTGGCTATACCGTGTTTGACGGGCATGGCTCGACCGACAGAATGAACATGATTTTGATCGTTCTGCCCCGCAGAGAAGC
>SVTU01000123.1 GCA_015063655.1 Oscillospiraceae bacterium | reverse complement strand
CTCGACCACTCGATGATAAAGCCGCCGTTCTTTTGGGGCATAATGATATAATCGGATACAGTATACGTTTTTCCGTTGTAGGTGACGCTGCCCGAGGTGATCCAGTTGAGATTGGATACCAGCTGATCCTCAAGGGCATCGCGCATGTCAAGTGTAAAGCCCTCGTTCTTGTGTTGCTTGTAAATGGCCTTAGCCAGATCCTCGGCGATGGTCTCCCAGGTTTGAATATCGATTACGTCATTATCGGCACGGATCTTTTGTGCCAGCTGATACACGCCCATGTGTTTGCCGTTGATGATCAGCTCTACCCACGTGGATTTGAGAGAGAAAGCGCCTGTGGCGGCGGAGGATTCAAAGGCGAGGTAGTTATGAAGCTGTGTTTCGTCGATATAGTTGGCAAGCAATACCCAATGCTTGCTCTTGCCAAAGCCGAACAGATCGGCAGACTCGTCAAGCTTGATACGGTAGCTCTTTTTGGGGAAGCCCCACGAGGAGTTTCCTCTGCCCTTGATTTGCAGACCGCCCTCGTAGATCATGTCAGCCTTGGGGTATAGCGAATTGCCCTGCATGCTTGCCGTGCCTGAAACGTATGAGTCACGGCTGGAGATGGATGCACCGTTCAGAGTATCGATACTCAGCACGGGAAGCTTACTGCAAAACAGCGTGTCCTCGGCAATGGAATTGTTATTGGCATCGGTGATCTTAACGGTCAATTCCTTTTCCAGGTGATCCACGGTAGGCGTGAAGGAATCGGTTGTGGAAACGGTCTGCCCGCCCACCTTCCAAACGTAGTGAAGCTGAGAAGAGGGAACACCGTCAACGACGTAGGACAACGGCTGTCCGACCGTGACGTAATCGGTGGAAAAATGAGGGTTGGTGACCTCAAGCTTCGGTATGATCACCGTTTTTCCGCTCTTGTGGTTACATACAGAGCAAATCTCGATCTGCTTTCCCGCATTGGTCAGGGTGGCATACGAGATGGTTTCCATCCTCATGTCATGCCCCTTGGCCTCGATGACCTCATAGGTGGTGTAATCGCACAGATTACACGTGACGTATTCCGCCCAGCCATCCTCGGTGCAGGTCGCCTCTCGCCCCTCGTGCGTGACAAGGTCATGCTCACAGGTATCCTCGTTTTGCCTCTTACATGCAAAGAGGGAGAGGGCAAGCAGGAGTGCAAGAACAAGTAAGATTGCTTTTTTCATACGATAAACCTCCTATAACAGAGAATGAATGTACATGACAGAATGCTCATGGTTATTTAGTTTAGTATATCGTAATCTTGCCAAAATGTCAAGAGAAAATGCAAAAGGTTAAGGAAAAACAGCATTTTACACAAAACGCCAAGCAAAAGAAGCACGGCGGTCCTGATAGCAGGACCGCCGTGCTTTTTATATGGCTGAGAAGCGATTAGGCAAGCTCAGCGAAGTACTTGATGGTGCGAACCATCTGGCTGGTGTAGGAGTTCTCGTTGTCGTACCAGGAAACAACCTGAACCTGATAGGTCTCGTCGTCGATCTTGGTAACCATGGTCTGCGTAGCATCGAACAGAGAGCCGTAACGCATACCGATAACGTCGGAGGAAACGATCTCGTCGGTGTTGTAGCCGAAGGACTCGTTGGAAGCAGCCTTCATAGCAGCGTTGATACCGTCCTTGGTTACATCCTTGCCCTTAACAACGGCCACAAGAATGGTGGTGGAGCCGGTGCAGGTGGGAACTCTCTGAGCGGAGCCGATCAGCTTGCCGTTGAGCTCGGGGATAACCAGACCGATAGCCTTAGCGGCACCGGTGGAGTTAGGAACGATGTTCTGAGCGCCTGCTCTGGCACGTCTGAGGTCACCCTTTCTGTGAGGACCGTCAAGAATCATCTGGTCACCGGTGTAGGCATGAACGGTGGTCATGATACCGGAGAGAATAGGAGCGTAGTCGTTGAGTGCCTTAGCCATAGGAGCGAGGCAGTTGGTGGTGCAGGATGCTGCGGAAATGATGTTGTCCTCAGCGGTCAGGGTGTCGTTGTTCACGTTGAACACGATGGTCTTGAGGTCGTTGCCTGCGGGAGCAGAGATAACAACCTTCTTAGCACCGGCGTCGATGTGAGCCTGGGACTTAGCCTTAGAGGTGTAGAAGCCCGTGCACTCAAGCACAACGTCTACGCCAAGCTCGCCCCAAGGAAGCTCGTTAGCCTTGGGCTTAGCATAAATGGTGATCTCCTTGCCGTCAACCGTGATGGAGCCGGGAACCTTAACGGTCTTGCCGTCTTCCTCGAAAACAGGCTCCTTGGAAGTAACGGTGTGGCCGGCAGCGACGTAAGAGCCCTGTGCGGTATCGTACTTCAGAAGATGAGCGAGCATAGCGGGGCTGGTCAGGTCATTGATAGCAACTACCTCGTAGCCATCAGCACCGAACATCTGTCTGAAGGCCAGACGACCGATACGACCGAAACCGTTAATAGCAACTTTAACTGACATGTTGTTTTCCTCCGTTTATATAAAAAATTTTTTACAGTCCTGTGGGCGCATGACCCACCAAGTATATATTTTATAACATTTTTTTGAAAAGCGCAATAGATTTGACCAAAAATTATCAATTTTGTAACATTTCACGAAAAAGCCCACGCTTTTTCCAAATATTGTTGCCAAAAGACGAATAACGGGTTCACAGCGGTCTGCGTAGGGGCGGTTTCACCTGCTTTGGGTGACACCTTTCTATCAAAATTTTGAAAAAGAATGCAAGAAAATGGGGAAGGATCGCAAGGCGGCGAGGCTCGGAGAGCGAACGCCACAGCCATTCAAGACCTGCCTCTTGCCAAAGCACGGGCGCACGCCGATGCTCCCCCGCCCATACGTCAAGACTGCCCCCAAGCCCGCAAAGAAGATGCACGCAGGGCAGCTCATGGCGATGCCGCTCGATCCATGTCTCCTGCTTGGGACAGCCGAGGCATACGAATACCACCTGCGCCCCCGTATCTCGGATATCCTCGCATACGGCTCTGTCCTCCTCTCCGCCAAGTGGGAAATAGCCATGATGGCAGCCGCAGATCGTGAGCCTTGGATGCTTTGCTCTCAGCCGCTTGGCGGCCGCCTCGGCCACGCCGTATCGTCCACCGAGCAGATAGAGGGGTGTGTCGCTTTGCTCGCATAGGTGTAACAGCTCCTCGGCGGCATCAATGCCGCTGCTTCGGGTTGCTTGCTTGGCACCGAGCAGGCGAGCGGCAAGATAGACGCCGATGCCGTCGGGTAACAGCAAGGAAGCCTGCCGAAGGCAGGCGTGCAGAGCCGTATCCTTTTCTGCTTTTCGTAAGATCTCTACGTTGGGTGTCAGCATGCTCGCCCCTCGCCCGTTTTTTATCAGCTCACACAAGACGCTTGATCGCTCCTTGTCTGTCAGCAGGGGAAGTGACAGACCGAAAATATTGACCGTTTTTTCCATGAAAACTCCCATTATACGTGCTTTTGCTCTTGACAATCCTCTAAAAATGTTCTATAATAATGTATTATGAGTAGCTGTGAGCTTTTTTATGTGAAAGGATACTGATATGGCAAACGAAAAGAAAAAGGTCGAGCAGGTCACGTCGATGGACGTTGACTTTGCACAATGGTTTACGGACGTTGTTAAGAAGGCGGAGCTTGCCGATTATTCGGGCGTGAAGGGCTGTATGATCATTCGCCCCTACGGCTACGCCATCTGGGAGAATATTCAGCATGATCTGGATGCCCGCTTCAAGAGGCTGGGGCATGAAAATCTGTACATGCCTCTGTTTATTCCCGAGAGCCTCTTGCAAAAGGAGAAGGATCACGTAGAGGGCTTTGCCCCCGAATGCGCTTGGGTCACGGTGGGCGGCCAGAACCGCCTTGCCGAGCGTCTTTGCGTGCGCCCTACGTCGGAAACGCTGTTCTGCGAGCATTTTAAGAATATCATTCACTCCTACCGTGATCTGCCCAAGCTTTATAACCAGTGGTGCAACGTGGTTCGTTGGGAAAAGACCACCCGCCCGTTCCTGCGCACCTCGGAGTTCTTGTGGCAGGAGGGACATACCATGCACGAGAACGAGCAGGACGCCCGTGAGGAAACGCTTCGCATGCTCAAGTGCTACGAGGACTTCTACCGTGAGACGTTGGCCATCCCCGCCGTTACGGGAAGAAAGACCGAGAAGGAGAAGTTTGCAGGTGCGATGGAGACCTATACCATCGAGCCTATGATGCATAACGGTGTGGCTTTGCAGGGCGGAACGACTCACTAC
>SVTU01000122.1 GCA_015063655.1 Oscillospiraceae bacterium | reverse complement strand
CCGATGTGCCACATCTCCATATCGATATAACGAGTGAGTGTAACGATGACAACACGTATGCTCGTCGCTACTGTCGCTTTCCATTGTTCGGTATGAACCTCCTTTTGTATTTTCAGCACTCATTTTACCATACTCTTGCGCCCTTGTCAATATCAAAAGGGTAACAAAATCGGTGAGATGGTAAAAATATCACCGTTTTTGTCTTTATTTCTCCCTCATAGGGGAAACGGCAAAGGGAGTCTCTACCGCTAAATTAGCGGCCTGCATGGCAATGGCACGGTCGGCCTCCGTCACGCCATCGGGCCGCCAAGAAAGACAGGAAAGCTCCCACCCCGTCAAGGCCTTAAGGAAGGTCAGCGAGGCAATATAACGCCCCATGTCATAGCTCAAATGAAAGCCGTCACGGCTGAGGCGGCCGCAAAGGGCTGTGCCTCGTGCGTTTTGAATGGCCGTGCCGCACGGGCAAAGAATATCCAAATGCTTAGTAGGCTTCACCACGTGCTCTGTTACGTTCGTCAGCCTCTGATACATCAGGGCTTGATCTCCGCCGTAGGAAACGATCTCGGGATGTGTGCCGTACGGCTCCATCACCCATGCCATATTAAAGGCAATTTTGGTGTGACCATCGGCAAGCGCTCTGACATACGCCACAAGCGACTGTAAATGCTCGTATGACGCACGCTCGGTATAACGGCTTCCGTCCTTGGTGCCGTGCTGAATGCTGATATAGTCCCATGCCTCGCTCTCAATCGCTTCTCGGATGCTGACTGCCTGCCGCTCCGTCCACTCGCCCCCGTCACTCGTATAATACTTGTATGCGGATGCATCCTGCTCGGCATTGGCATGATGCTGTCGGATCGAACAGCCGCCTATATACAGATTACCAAGCCTTACACGTACGCCGTCAAGAGACGACAAAAGCTTTGGCAGATGGTGCATCGTATCCACCGAAAAGCTGTTTCCGATCGACAGTATACGAAGGCTTGTCTCTTTCTTGTTTTCTTGCATCATGTTTTCTCCTTTACGTTAAAAGCATCATCCACAGGGGAATGGTCAGCAGGCACAGCACGTGCGACAAAAGAACGAATCTTGCCCCCATACGGCAATCCTCCCCCATCAGTGAGGGAAACACGATGGTGTTGAGACCGCAGGGCATACAGCCCATGATCACGGCGGCAGGATATGCCGCCTGCGGCAAAAGACCAAGCCTGCCGCATCCAAGGCAAAGCCCAAAAAGCACAGCAGGGATCGCCAGAAGCCGTATCAGGCAAAAGATAAGCGTTTGCCCGTTTGGCAATAGCTCACGAATGGGAAAGCTTGCCAGCACCATGCCCGTTAGCAGCATGCTCATCGGACCTGTGCAGGCCGAGGCGTATCCCAAGGCCGTGGACAGGACCTGCGGCACGGGGATCGACACAATGCCGAACAGCATACCCAGCACAATGGCCACCGTCATGGGGTTCAACAGCTTTTTGAACAGTCCCCCGCCCCCCGTCAGTAAGGCATAGCCGAAGGTGTAGGTATAGAAGGCAAAGGGAATGCAAAACAGGATCATATCCGTCAAGGCCTGCGCCCCCAGCACCGATTCCACCAGCACGTACCCAAGATACGCATAATTGGAGATGGCGAAGGAATAGCGATATACACGGCGATCATATGGATTTTTCGTTAAGAGCTTGGCCAATACCCACGAAAGCCCCGCCAAAAGCAACAAAAGGCATACAGAAAACAAAAGCGTGGGATAATGGCCGAGCAGATACGAGGACGTGCAGTTCTCCGAAAAATTCAAAAAGATCTTGCAGGGCAGAAACACGTATACCAACAGCACCGATATCACGTTGCTCTTGTCCATTCCCAGCTTCTTGTACCTGCCGAGCAGATACCCCACAAGGATAAAGGCAAACAGCACCAAAAGCTGACGCCACACAGCCGACATACGCTCCCCCCTTCCTTTTGCTTTATCGCAAGTATAGCACGACAGGCACGCTCAGTCAATATAAAAAACGCAAAATATATGGATTATTCGAAAGCAATTCTCTTGACTTATCTCTCCGATGTGATATAATACTGATAAGAACATAAAAAGGAGATGTGCTATGCTTGAAACACTCAGCAATGTCAAGATCACGGGCGTGGTGCGGGGGAACAGCACGCAAAAGGCTCATATTGAGGGCCGTCCCTCACACACGCTGATCGCCAAGATCAACGGGGAGAGCCTGTATCATCTACGGGACGAAGACGTACGCCTCTGTGAGGGAAAGGTCCTGTACATTCCCGAGGGGGAAAGCTACCGCTTTGAAAAGATCTCGGAGGGAGACAGTGTGTATTGCCTTGTGAATTTCCACGCCGATGCGGATGGCGCAAGCCCTCATCTCTTCTCACCACCCGAGCCTTGGCACGTCGAAAGCGTTTTTTCGCAAATGGAGGCCGCACAGAGACGGGGCGAGCCATACGAGCTTTTATCTCTTTTTTATCACCTGCTCTCGCTGCTTCTCCGCCCCGACAACGCCGCCCCCCGCTCCGCCGAAAAAAGCATACGCCTGGCCCCTGCTTTGTCATATTTGGATACGCACCTGTACGACGAGAGCTTGAGCGTAGGGGTGCTGTCTGCTCTTTGCGATATATCCGAGGTGACCCTTCGGGGGCTGTTTGCCGCCCTGTACGGCGAAGCCCCCAAGCAGTATATCATTCGCTGCCGCATGCAAAAGGCACGGGCGATCATAGAAAGCGGAGAATTCCAAAGCATCGCTGAGGTCGCCTATGCGGTGGGATACCGTGATCCTCTGTATTTCTCACGGCATTTCAAGCAATATTACGGCGTATCTCCATCTAAAATCGTATAGCCGAAGAGAGTCGAACGCATACGCCCTGCGGCGAGCAATTTTTGCGTCTTTGGGCAAATCTCGTCTTGCAAGATCGGCATCTTGCTTCAACTCGCTTTGACTAAATCCATCAAAAATTTCAACGCCGGAGGGTGCTTTGCAGTTTTGAGTGAACAAATATTTTGCAGATGCAAAGAGAAAATGCGCAGTAATATAAGATATTGCAAGCATTTTTTCTGCCGCAGATGCGGATATTTGTCACACAAAACCGTATGAGTTCGGCTCTCTTCGGCTATAGCCGAGAAGAACCGTGTGAGTTGAATTCTTCTCGGCTATAGAAAAGGTCACGCCGTGGGCAGCCAAGCCGCTATGCGGCTCTTCCAGTCACGTCCTGCCGAGGCGTAATCGATAAGTCGGGCAGTCTCGCCGTCAGACAGCCGAAGCTCGCACTGCACCATGCATGGCTCGGCATCGGCAAAGGTGTTCTCGCACAGCCCCGCAAGCACGGGAACGCCATTCTTCTCCTCAAAGGAAAATACGCTGTCGGGTGCTTTGCCCAAGCGCTCGTCGGCACACAGCGTGAGCGGCCCTCGCCGTAAGCACACGTAACGATCATATTCGTCACGGTGAACGTCGTGATATACCTTGACCTTGCCGAGCGTTTGACTGAAATTGTCGTAAATATCATCCTCCTCCCAAGGCAGAGGACGTAGGGCGCGCAGGCGCATATCCAGCGTCATCGTTACCGTAACAGGCGTCTCCCACGTGCCGTCAAGCACCGCATAGCCGTTACGGACGGCATAGGAACAGGGAGCATTCAGCTCGGTATGCTCCGACCAGGCGGGCAGGCGCAAATACAGCGAAAATGAGACGGGACGCTCTGCCTTGACCGTAAGACGGATCCGTCCGTCTGCGGGGTAAGCCGTATCCAGTGTGATCGTGACGGGCACGCCGTTGTGCATCAAATGCACGCTACCGGGCACGTACTGCATGACGTACACACCGCTCTCGCTCTGCATCACACTGCCTGCGGTAAACATTCCCTGCCCCGCCGCACCGATGCAGGCACAGCAGCCGTAGTACGTACCGTCGGACAGCAACTGATTGCCGCCGACCTTCAAGCCTCGCACACCCGCCGTTAGGGGGCTGTAGCTGTCAAACGGCAAAAAGACGTCGGTCACGTTCTCCGCACCGTGCTTTTCCCGCATATAGCCGCACACCCTGTGATGGATGTTCAAGCTGCCAAGATAGGCGTTGTAGTAAGATAGCTCCATGCAATCGGCAAGATAGGCGTCCCCCGTCAGAGCAAGCACACGGGCGCATAGCTTGAGCCACGTCACCGTCACGCAGGTCTCCTGCATCACGGGAGATGTTGCGGTGATACAGGGAGCGGTCTGTCTTGCGGCGGAGTGGTCAAACAGCTCGTGCGTACAGCCGCAGCTTCC
>SVTU01000121.1 GCA_015063655.1 Oscillospiraceae bacterium | reverse complement strand
CTTGAAGATTTCGACCTCTCGCACATGACCGACCGCTACCGCACGGAGTGGGAGCAGAACGCCTCCTGGCTGCGCCTGTCCTTCCACTCACGCATGGAAAACAAGCGTCCCTACGAGCAGGCTGACTACAGCACCGTTTTAAAAGACTGCCGTGCAGTGCAGAGCGAAATCCTGCGCTTTGCGGGTGATGACTCGCTGGCAAAGACCACCACCGTTCACTATTGCCTCACCACCGAGGAAGGAACAAAGGCTCTCTATGATTGCGGCGTGAGGGGGCTGCTCGGGCTGTACGGCACCGACGAAGCCCCAAGGTCCTCTTATCAGCTCGATGAAAAAGAGGCCGAACGGCTCAGACACGGTCACATGGTTTGGAGGGACGGCATCGCCCATGCGGGCATCAACCTCATCGTGAACACCTGCGACAGGGAGACGTGCCTTGCCCGTCTCTCCGCTCTTGTGGAGCGTCCCTTTGTGTCACTGATGATACACGAGCAGTATTTTTATGAAGATTACCCCTGTTACCAACCCGATTTTGAAGAAAAGCTTTGTGCATGCTTCGCCCTGCTGAAGCGGCACGGCTTTGAAAGCGTCTTTCTTGAGGACGCCATAGAAAGGATACCCCATGCTGATTGATATGCACGCACACACACGGGCCATCAGCATCTGCTGCAAGCTCTTTGCCGAGGACGTGATCGCAAGCGCCAAGCAGGCAGGGCTTGACGGTATGGTGTTGACCAACCACTACACAAAAAGCTACGTAAAAGAGGACGGCCCCGAGGGCCTTGCCAAACGCTATATCGAGGAATATCACCGTGCTGCCGCCTTGGGCGCTTTGCAGGGCTTTGCCGTCCTGTTTGGCATTGAGGTCACTATGGAGCAATACCCCAAGGTACACATGCTCATCTACGGTGTGTCTGAGCAATTTCTGCTTGACAACCCCGAGCTGTATGAGCTTTCGCAGAGCGAGCTGTACGCCTTGGTCAAGCAGGCAGGCGGTATCCTCGTGCAGGCGCATCCCCACCGCAAGGCCGATCGCCTGCTTGACACCTCGCTGATGGACGGCATTGAGATCAGCTGTCACCCACTCTACAACGGCACGTGTCTCAATGCACTCAGTGCCATCGCCAAGCGTGACGGTCTGATCCTGACCTGCGGCGGTGACTACCACGCCGATACCTACCGCCCGCAGTGCGGTGCGTATATTCCCGACACCGTCACCGACACCGCAAGCCTTGCCAACTACCTGATAAGCACCCCGTCCGTCACGCTCCTTGTGCAAGAGGTAGACGGCTCGGCACCCTTTACGTACACGTTTGAACGCACCAAAAGCAGAAAGTGAGAGCAATATGGAGCTACAAGACCTAAAAGAAAAAATGAAATCGTGTGAGCTGTACGCCTGCTCGGACGAGGCACTCATGAAGGAACAGCTCGCCTCGTTGGAAACGCAATACGACTACAACGTCACGCGCCCCTGCGAGACGGACAAGCGAGAGGCTTTGCTTCACAAGATGTTTGCCGAGATCGGCGAGGGCTGTTATATTGAACCGCCGCTTCACGCCAACTGGGGCGGAAAGCACTGTCATTTCGGCAAGAATATATACGCCAATTTCAACCTCACGTTAGTAGACGATGCCGATATCTACGTGGGGGACTGCACCAAATTCGGGCCTAACGTGGTGATCACTACGGCAGGCCACCCCATTCTGCCTGCCCTGCGCCGCAAGGCCTTTCAGTACAATGCCTCGATCCACATCGGAAGCAACGTGTGGCTCGGTGCGGGCGCAGTGGTACTACCGGGTGTCACCATCGGCGACAATGCTGTAATCGGAGCGGGCAGCGTGGTCACCAAGGATATTCCCGCAAACGTCGTGGCGGTGGGCAACCCCTGCCGTGTCCTACGCAAGATCAATGAACGAGATACGGAATTCTATTTTAAGGATAAGCGCATTGATCAGGACGATCCCGATGTGAAGAACGCCCTGTTAGACTACGCCGAGCTGATGAAAAAGCAATAAAGGAGATATGACATGAGAGCTTGTATCATTCAACCCCACTATTCCTTTGATGAAAAGGACCTTGACGCTTGCTTTGAGGCGCTTCTCTCCCTCTTAGCGCAATGCACGCCCGACATGGACCTCATCGTTCTGCCGGAATACAGTGACGCCCTCGCCGACGTGCAGGGCAAGGACGGCTTTTACGGGGCTGTTGCCAAAAACACCGAGCGACTGCTCAGGGAAGCTCGGCAGACAGCCCTCCGATGCTCTGCCATCGTTTGCGTCAATGCGGGCTGCGTCACGTCGGGCGGTGTGCGCAACACCACACACGTCTTTGACAGGCAGGGCAACCCCGTGGGCCGCTATTTCAAGGCGCACCCCGCCCCAAGCGAGGTCAAAACCGACGGCGAGGGCGGGCATGAGCTTGACGTGGCGTACAGCTACGAATACGCCGAGCCGTACGTGCTGGAGCTTGACGGGCTTCGCTTTGCCTTTCTGACCTGCTACGACTTCTATTTCTATGAGAATTTTGCACAGCTGGCACGCTATTCGCCCGATATCATCATTGGCTGCTCCCTGCAGCGCACCGATACGCACGAGGCACTTTCCATCATCAATCGCTTCCTGTGCTATAACACCTGCGCCTATCTTGTGCGTGCCTCCGTCTCGCTGGGCAAGGACTCCCCCGTTTGCGGCTGCAGCATGGTGGTATCCTCGGGCGGCGAGGAACTGTTGAATATGAAAAACGACGTGGGGCTTGGCATCTGCGATTTCGACCCCCACCAAAAATACCGCAAGCCTGCGGGGCATATGGGAAGCCCCAAGAAGCATGGCGAGTACATCGAGGAGGGCAGACGCCCGTGGCTGTACCGCAATGGCGGTGCATCGGTCGTGCCCTTTGAGCATGTGATGCGCTATCCCCGACTGTGCGCACACCGTGGCTATTCTACCGTAGCCCCCGAAAATTCTCTGCCCGCCTTCGGAGCGGCGGTAGCCATGGGAGCAGAGGAGATCGAATTTGATCTGTGGAGCACCGCTGACGGTGTGCTGGTCTCCTGCCACGACAGCACGCTGGAGCGTGTGAGCAACGGTACGGGCAAGATCTATGAGCATACCTATGCCGAGCTGATGGCTCTTGACTTTGGTGCCAAGCACAACGAGCGCTTTGCGGGCCTTACCATTTGCACCTTCGAGGACATTCTCAGGCGATTTGCGGGACGTGTGATCATGAACGTTCACGTCAAGATATGGGACAAGGAATTTGAGAACCCCATGATTGAGGAGATCGTGTCCCTCATCCGCCGATATGACTGCGCCTCTCACGTTTACTTTATGTCTTCCAGCGATCGGATGCTTCGCCGTGCCATGACGTACGCACCCGACATTGCCGTCTGCGTCGGCTTCGATGGCAATAAGACCGATCCCCTTGCCATGGTCAAGCGTGCCGTTGCGCTCGGTGCCAAGAAGATCCAGCTCTTCAAGCCGTATTTTAACCAAGAGACGGTCAACCAAGCACACGAAAACGGCATTCTGTGCAACGTGTTCTATGCCGATGACCCCGATGAGGCGCGCCGCTATCTGGATATGGGCATCGACACCGTTCTCACCAACGATTACGGAACGGTCTTGCATGCCTGCGCCGATCGTCTCGGCAAGCACACCGCCCGCGAGCGGCTGACCGTAAAAAGATAACAGTGGAAGAAAAAAAAGGAGAATACATCATGATTGACTTTGGAAAAACTATTTTTGAAAACCGTGCCGCACGCACTACCCCCTTCCTTGCCGCTCACCGAGGCGTGTGCGGTGCTAACGTACCCTGCAACACCATGGCGGCCTACAAGATCGCCCTCAATCAAGGGGCGGACGTGGTGGAGATCGACGTCTCCAAGTCCAGCGACGGCGTGCATTTCGTGTTTCACCCCGGCATGGAGCCTGCCTTTCTCGGCATCGAGCGCCGCTTGCCCGACATGACGGCTGAGGAAATCCGTGCCCTGCGCCTGATCAATCAGGACAACGTGCCCACAAGCTACACCATTCCCACCCTCTGCGAGGTGCTTGCCTTCCTCAAGGGCAAGGCTTACATCAACGTAGACAAGTTCTGGACAGACATCGAGGGCATTTCGGCCGCCATTCGCCAAGCGGGCGTGGAAAAACAGGTCATCGTCAAGACCTACACCGACGCCGAGTCGCTGGAGAAGGTGCGCAAGTATGCCTCGGATTTCATGTTTATGCCCATGGTCAAGTCTGAGGATACCGTGACGGCCGAGCTGATCGAAAAGG
>SVTU01000120.1 GCA_015063655.1 Oscillospiraceae bacterium | reverse complement strand
ATCAGCTTGGGAAGCTGAGGTTTTACCATTAGACTATACCCGCATCGCTCTTTTATTTTACCCTATTTTGCTCCGTTTGTCAATACCCTTTTGTCGTTCTTTCGTCGATCTTTTTCGCATGATTGCAAACCGCTCCGTCTTGACATTCCTTGCCGTTTATGCTATAATTACCCTTAACAATGAAAACACCACAGGAGGATTTATGAAGGTCTGTATTCTGCAACCGCATTATTCCACACACTACGAGGACATAGAGGCTTGCTTTGACGCACAGCTCGCTCTCCTGGATACATGTGACGAGTCCATGGATATGATCGTATGCCCCGAGGCGTGCGACGTTCCCGCCTTTGCCGAAACGCAGAGTCAATTCACGGATGCCGTCGTGCGCTTCAACGAGCGCATGAGGAAAGCGGCCTCGGAGACTGCCAAGCGTTGTCATGCCATATTGTTTGCCAATTATTGTGATACCTCTTTTGAAGGCTGGCGCAACACGACGCACGCCTTTGACCGTAATGGCAACGAGGTGGGACGTTATGACAAGCAACACCTTACCCCGGGAGAGGTGGACCGACGGCATCTCGACAGCGGATACACATATGAATACGATGAGCCCACTGTGATCGAAATCGAAGGTCTGCGATTTGGCTTTCTGACCTGCTATGACTTCTATTTTTATGAAAACTACGCTCACATGGCACGAAAAAACTTGGATTTTGTGATCGGATGCTCGCATCAACGTACTGACACACACCGTGCTATCGAGCTTTTGACCTGCTTCCTCGCCTACAATACCAACGCTTACGTGCTGCGCTCGTCGGTCAGCCTGGACGAAAACGCTACCGTTGGCGGTGCCTCTATGATCGCCGCTCCCGATGGGACAGTGGTCCTCCATATGGAAAGCCGCGTGGGCATAGCAACCGCCGAGATCGATCCAAAAGCCAAATACTATAAGCCTGCAGGCTTCAACTGCCCCTTGTCTGCCCACTATCAGTATATCGAGGCGGGGCGCCGCCCCTGGAAATACCGAGCCGCAGGCAGTGCTGTCACGCTGCCCGAGCTGCGCATGCCCTACCCTCGCCTATGCGCCCACCGAGGCTTTAACACGGTTGCCCCCGAAAACAGTATGCCCGCCTTTGGTGCAGCGGTGGCGCTCGGTGCCCGTGAGATCGAATTCGATCTGTGGTATACCAAGGACGGCGAGATCGTTTCCATTCACGATTCTAAGCTTGACCGTGTTTCGGACGGCACGGGGCGCATCTATGAGCATACCTACGAGGAGCTATGCTCCTACGACTTCGGCGCAAAATTCGGAGAGGAATTTTCGGGGCTGCGCATACTCCGCTTTGAGGACATCCTTAGGAAGCTTGCCTGCCATACCATCATGAATATCCACGTTAAGACGGTAAACAACGAGTGCGCCTACGACGAAGCCCTGCTTCGCAAGATCATAGCCCTCATCGACAAATACGATTGCCGCCAATACGTCTACTTCATGAGCGGAAATGATACTCTTTTGCGCCAGCTTGGCGAGCTTGCCCCCGACATCATGCGCTGTACGGGCGGCGGCGGAAGACCTTGGGATATCGTAGACCGTGCCATTGAGCTTGGCTGCCAAAAGGTACAGCTCTTCAAGCCCTACTTCAATCAAGAGATGATCGACAAGGCGCATGCGCACGGCATTCGCTGTAACGTCTTTTGGTCAGATGACCCCGAGGAAGCCCGCCGCTTCCTCAGCATGGGTATCGACACCATTCTTACCAACGATTACAACCGTTTGGCGGTCGCTTTGAATATTCACTAATAGAAAAAACGGCTTGGATTATTCCAAGCCGTTCTTTCTTTTTTATTTCACAATAACCTTCTTATAGCTCTTCTTGCCTCTGCGGAACACACGGCCGTCGACAAGCTCAGCACCCGTAAAGACAGCCTTCACGTCGGTAATCTTTTCACCGTCCACCGAAACGCCGCCCTGCTCAATGGCACGCCTTGCCTCGGACTTTGAGGGTACAAGACCTGCCTTAACCAGAATGCTACCGATATCGATAGCACCGTCAGTAAGGTCTGCCGCACTCAGCTCCACGGTGGGAATATCGGCATTGGCACCCGCTCCAAACAGAGCCTTGGCCCCTGCCTCTGCCTTCTGCGCTTCCTCCTCGCCGTGTACCAGCTTGGTCAGCTCATAGGCCAGGATCTCCTTGGCACGGTTGAGCTGCGAGCCCTCCCACTTGTCCATTTCGTCGATCTGCTCAAGAGGCAGGAAGGTCAGCATGCGAATGCATTTCAGCACGTCAGCATCCGCCACGTTACGCCAATACTGATAGAAATCAAAGGGTGAGGTCTTGTTGGGGTCAAGCCACACGGCGCCCGACTGCGTCTTGCCCATCTTCTTGCCCTCAGAGTTGAGAAGCAGCGTGATGGTCATGGCATAGGCATCCTTGCCCAGCTTGCGGCGGATCAGCTCGGTTCCGCCCAGCATGTTGGACCACTGGTCGTCACCGCCGAACTGCATGTTGCAGCCATAGGTCTGATACAGATGATAGAAATCGTACGACTGCATGATCATATAGTTAAACTCAAGGAAGGAAAGTCCCTTCTCCATTCTCTGCTTGTAGCACTCGGCAGACAGCATGCGGTTCACCGAGAAGCATGCGCCCACGTCACGAAGCACGTCAATGTAATTGAGCCCCAACAGCCAATCGGCATTGTTCACCATCATGGCCTTGTCGTCGGAAAAGTCGATAAAACGGCTCATCTGCTTCTTGAAGCATTCACAGTTGTGTGCAATGGTCTCGGCCGTCATCATCTGACGCATATCGGTGCGTCCCGAGGGGTCGCCGATCATGGCCGTACCACCGCCGATCAGGGCAATGGGCTTGTTCCCTGCCATCTGCAGACGCTTCATCAGGCACAGTGCCATAAAATGGCCCACGTGCAGGCTGTCTGCCGTAGGGTCAAAGCCAATGTAAAAAACGGCCTTCCCGTTGTTGACCAGCTCCTTGATCTCATTCTCATCGGTCACCTGAGCAATCAGCCCTCTGGCAACCAGCTCATCATAAATCGTCATATATATCCTCCTGTTGCATCATGGCATTTCTTTCTGTATTATATCTCAAAAATCAGCGTTTGTCAACGCTCCCCGCACTTTTTCTTGTTATTGCGGGTCCTTGTGCTGCTTGTCCTGTATGCGGCGCCACAGCGCATCAGAAAGGGCTGTAAAGGTTTGAATATCCAGCCTTTCGCCCCGAATGTCGGCAGGCAAAGCACAATCGTTGGTGATCGCCTCTGTGATCTCGTCCTTGGTCAGCTCGTTGAACACGGCAGACAAGGCATTCGGCAGGGTCTTGCGCCGTTGCTCAAAGGCGGCACGCACGGTGCGAAAGAGCGTTGGCTCGTGCAACGGCACGCAGGGACGCTCCCGATACAGACGAATGCGCACCACCGAGGAATCAACCTTCGGCGAGGGAACAAATCGGTCGGCAGGTACCTTGAAGAGCTTTTCGGCATACCCGTAATAATTCAGAACCGCCGTAATGGCACCGTATGCCTTGCTGCCCGCCTTGGCGCACAGTCTGTCCGCCACCTCGGACTGCACCATCACGGTGATATAGTCAAAGGGCAAGCGGGATTCCAGCAGCATCATCAAAATGGGCGTGGTGATATAATAGGGCAGATTGGCGCAAACCGACACACCGCCGCGGGCGAAGGCGGGGGCAAGCAACGAGCGAAGATCGGTCTTCATCACGTCACGGTTGACGACCTGAACGTTCTGATGCTCACCGAGCGTATATTTGAGAAGAGGGATCAGGCCCGAGTCGATCTCCACGGCCACCACCTCACGGTAGCGCAAGGCCAGCTCATGCGTCAGCGAGCCGATGCCGGGGCCGATCTCCAAAATGGTGCTGTCTGCATTCTGACAGCAGTTGTCGGCAATATCCTCCACCACAGAGCGATCGCACAAAAAGTTCTGCCCGAACTCCTTGCGGAAATTCAGCGAAAACATCGCCATCGTCTGCCTGATGGTCTTGGCGTCACATAAATTCATGTTGTTCCCCTTTTACACGTTGATCAACCTTTATTGTAACACACAACGCCAAAAAATGCAAGAGATTTTGCATATTATCTTTTTCAACGAGACTCACTCGGGCAATGCCCTCGCCCGTCACGAACCGAAGCGCAAAATTTGCAAAGCAAGCTTGCCCATTCGCTTGCGATTAAGTCTTGCCCATAAGCGAGGCGCACGAGTCGCAACGTTTGCGAAGCAAACTTGCCCGTAAGCGAAGCGCACGAGCCGTAAGCGAAGCGCACGAGCCTGCGTCATTCTGAGCG
>SVTU01000119.1 GCA_015063655.1 Oscillospiraceae bacterium | reverse complement strand
TCTATGCCTGCACAGCGCAGCACGCTGTCAAGCATAGAGCAAAACGAGCCCTTGCCGTTCGTGCCTGCCACGTGTACAAAGCGCAATCCCCTCTGCGGCTCGCCGAGAGCCTGACACAAAGTCCGAATGCGGGATAGCCCCGGGCGGCAAAAGGTCCAATTCACAGAATGAATATAAGAAAGTGCTTCCTCGTACGTCATAGCTTCTCCTTACGAATACCGTCCACCAAGCGGCGAAAGCCGCTTCTGTGAAACAAAAAGCATAGCACGGCGATCTCAATGGGTGCGATCACCAAATACATGGGAATACGCCACAGCACCAGCCATCCGTAAAAGGCAAACAGGCCGATGGGCTTAATAATCATAGAGCCAACGACGTGTGCCGCAAGCCCCGAGGCAATCACCTGCCACGTCCCAGTTTTGCGCACCACGTAGCGTGCCATCACACCCGACACTACACCCACGGAGCATGCCCCCAGCGTGACGATCAGATTGGGGGGATACACCTGCGCCGACAGCAGATAGCTGACAAGATCCGACACAGCCCCCACCGTTCCGCCCATCACGGGACCCATGGTGATGCCCGCCAGCAGAATGGGCAAATTTTCAAAGGTAACACGGAACAGCCCCATGCCAAAATTGAGATAGGTCTTGCAAAAGATGCCGATCACCACGCTCATGGCCACCAGCATGGCAGACAGCGTCAGCCGTTTGATGCCGACGTAGCCACCTTTTTTTTGTTCATGCTTTAACAAAAAATAGTCCTCCTTTCCTTAGCCTCTATATGGCGAAGGAAACGAAGACCTATCCTTTGCCGTATGAAGCGGGATGCAGAACACGAACCGCAAGCCATTGCTTTTCGTCTTGGCGGCAACTCCCCGTCCGCCAGGCACTTAACGCTCGTATTCTTACTCTTCCATACGAAACCGTATGTTACTGCGCTATCATTATATAGCATGTGTCCCCCCTTTGTCAAGAGGAAAAACACTTTTTTTATATTCTGTCGGTGTTTGCCCCGTATGCCGCCTGAAGACCGTGCAGAATTGCGCACGGTCAGAGAAACCGACCTCACCTGCCACCGCCCCGACAGACAGCTCCGTTTCCCTGAGCAATCGCTTGGCAACACGCAGCTGCTCACGTATCACGGCTTGGTGGATCGTGATACCCGTGCTTCGTTTGAATATCCTGTTCAAATAATACGAATGATAACCGAATTCGTTGGAGATGTGCGCATTGCTGATCTCCTTATCATAATTCTGCTGAATATACAGCAAGATCTTCTGCACAAGCTCGGGCAGCTCACCCTCATCGGGCAGGGCGTTTTGTGCAACGTAGCACAGAATATCCTTAACGATAGCAGAGGTGGCGGCATCGGAAAAGGGGGTGGGATAGCAATAATGGCGCAGGCATTCCTGCATCTTCCCTTCTATCTCGAATGCCTTTTGGATAACCACAAGGCTCTCAAGCTCGCTCGGCGGATCATTCTCAAACACCAATTCCCTGTGGAATTGCGTCAGGCTTTTCGGGGGAGATAACGGCTCTCTTTTATGTGCCTGCCTGCGTGTCATATCGAAATTCAACACGATGATCTTCACGTCTCCCTCAAAGTAATACGGGGTCTCGGGGCGAAAATAGATCAGCATGCCCGCCGAAAGCGGAATACTTCTGTCGGACAGCATAAAGGTGGCGTTGCCCTCTACGATATAGAAGATGCGATAATCGTATGAGCAGCTCAGGGGTGCGGAAGAAACCACCGAGGGCTGCAGCTCGGCATACCGCAAAAAGGGATTGACGTCGCAAAGCTTCATTGTTTTCTCCATTGGTTTGTTTTTTTAACGTATTGGTTTGTTTTACACATTGATTATAGCATATAAAAGATGTATAATCAAGATGTAAAACAATCTTTTTCATTTTTCTTTTTTGAATTGGTTTGTTTATCACAATGAAAAGGAGACGTCCTTTATGAAGTACATCGTTGGGTATCCCATACAGGATAACAAGCCCTTTTTACAAACGGTGATACAAAACAAAAGTAAGATTTCCGAGGTCTATTTTTCGTGGGGAGATATGCCAAACGGCAGAAGCGCCCTGTCGGTAGGCGACACGGCAACGCCGTTTGAAGCACAGCAGCGGCAGATGAACGACTTGAAGCAGCTCTCCCGTGAGGGCATTGGGCTTAATTTGCTGTTCAACGCCAACTGCTACGGCAAGGACAGCCAGTCCCGTGCCTTTTTCAATAAGGTGGGCAACACGATCGATCACATCAGGCGCGAGCTTGGCCTTGGCGTCATTACGACCTCGTCGCCTCTGATCGCCAAATTCGTCAAGGCAAATTTTGAAGGGATCGACGTCAGGGCATCGGTCAATATGGGGATTGGCTCGATCGAGGGGATCTCCTACGTGTCCCATCTCTTTGACAGCTTCTACGTCAAAAGAGAGCTGAACAGAAGCCTGCCCATGCTTCGCTTGCTCCGCACGTGGTGCGACGAAAACGAAAAGCAAATGTATCTGCTTGCCAACAGCGGTTGCCTGAACAACTGCTCGGCGCATACCTTTCACGATAATCTTGTGGCACATGAGGCCGAGATCTCCGCTATGGATAACGGCTACCAGTTCAGAGGCATTTGCTGGGACTATCTGTCGGATCCGTGCCACCACGACACGTGGTTGCAAAGAACAAGCTTTATTCGCCCCGAGGATATCGGGCTGTACGAGGGGCTTGTTCCCGCACTCAAGCTGGCCACCCGTGTCAATGCCTCGCCCTGCCGTGTGCTGAACGCCTATACGGAGGAGCGCTACCGCGGCTCGGTGATGGAGCTGTTAGAACCGAATCACAGTGGGGCTTTGTACCCGCAGTACATAGAAAATGCCAATATCCGCAAGGAGTTTGCAGGTCACGTGCTGTCCTGCGATAAGCACTGTGAGAGCTGTCATTATTGCGCCGAGGTCATGAGAGAGGCTTGCGTTAGGCTCTCCGATGATCCATCGGCGAAGGTTTAAGAAGGAGTAGGATATGTTAACAAGTGAAATGATCAAAAAAGTCGCTCTCGAGGCAGGCGCAGACGCCTGCGGTATCGCCCCGATCTCACGCCTTGCAGGCGCGCCCGACGACATGAATCCCAAATTCCTCTTCCCCGAAGCCAAGAGCGTGATCGGATTTGTTTTCCGCATTCCCCGCGGAGTTCAAAGGGGTATTGAGGAGGGAACGCAGTTCTATCAGTATCCGTCCATGGCGTACGGCGGCATCAACGAGATCTTTGCCCCCGCCGTGCTGTATCACGTGGGCAAGCTGATCGAGGACGAGGGCTATGAGGCCTTTGTTTACCGCAACACGGGTGCAAGAGGAAGCGTATCCGATATGGACGGAAGCCCCGGAAACACCCTGTCCCCCGAGGAGCAGATCGAGATCAACGAAAACGCCAAAACCTCTACGGCTCACCACAGAAGCGTACAGTTTACCCGTCCCACGCGAGACGACAACGTCGCCCCCGACCTGCAATTCCAGTTCCGCCTTGTAGCCGTTGCGTGCGGACTTGGCGAGATCGGTTGGAGCAAGATGCTTCTCACGCCCCAGTTCGGTCCTCTGCAGCGTGTGGCCTTCCTGTTCACCGATGCCGAGCTGGAATACGATGAGATGTACAACGGAGAGCCGCTTTGCCGCAAGTGCGGTGCTTGCGTGCGTGAGTGCCCCGGCGGCTGTATCCCCGCCATCAATTCGGGAAAGACCGTGACGGTGAATCTTGACGGGAAGCTGTGCGAGTGGGGCGATATCGACATGTGGCGTTGCTACGCCTTCTACACGCATGCGGGACGCTACTACAATCCCTTCGTACCCAAGGAGGTATTCGACGCCAACGAGAACGGCGATCTTGACCTTCTTGAGGGAAAGACCGACGTTGCCGACGAGCAGGAGATCATGAAGGTCTACGGCGCGCTTCAAAAGTATTTCCCCAGCTGGGTTGGCTACAACATGGCCAAGTGCGGCGGCTGCATCAGAGGCTGTGTGTCGATGCTGGAAAAGAAGGGCGGCTGTATGGAGAATCGCTTCCATGAGCCGCTCAGAAAGGGCAAGCCGTGGAAGCTTGACAGATAACGGCTGCGGCGGCAAAAGCCCAAAGCACCCAAAAGAAAAAAACAAAAACGATATATTGAAACAGGAGAAGAAACACATGCTTACGAGTGACATGATAAAGGCGAAAGCCAAGGAGCTTGGGGCAAGCGTTTGCGGCATCGGTCAGATATATGATGAGCCCGATCCGCAAAGAGACCCCAAACAGATCCTGCCCAACGCCAAATGCATCATCGGCTTTGGCTTTGTCGTACCCAAAACGCTTTTCAACACCATGAACGC
>SVTU01000118.1 GCA_015063655.1 Oscillospiraceae bacterium | reverse complement strand
TGCAGGATGCCGACCTTGACGGTGAGTACCCCGTGATGGGGCAGGGCAAGGCACTCTGCGATACACAGCTTCCGCCGCTTGCCTTTGGCTCGTGGATGGGGGAGCGATAAGGAGGATGCTATGATCTATATGTTTCTTGCCGACGGTTTTGAGGAGGTAGAGGCGCTCTGCCCCTTAGATCTCATGCGCCGTGCGGGACTTGAGGTAAAGACGGTGGGCGTTGGCTCGACCCAAATTACAGGCTCTCACGGCATCACCGTGACGGCTGACATGACGGATGCCGACTATGCCGACGAGGCACCCACGCTCGTCTTTTTGCCCGGCGGTATGCCCGGAACGCTGAATTTGGATGCCAGCCGGACGGTTCACCGTGCCATTGAGGCGGCAGTGAGGGCAAACGGCTATCTTGCCGCCATTTGCGCCGCCCCCAGCATTCTTGGCAAAAAGGGCTTGCTTGCGGGCAAGCGAGCGGCATGCTATCCGGGCTTTGAGGAGACTCTGACAGGTGCGACCGTGACTGCCTCGCACGTGGTGAAGGACGGTAAGATTCTCACGGCGGCAGGCATGGGAGCGGCTTTGTCCTTCGGACTTGCCATTGTGGCTGAGCTGTGCGGTGCCGAGAAGGCACAGGCTCTTCGCACGGCCGTGATCGCCGACTGACGATGACGTCGGCCGACCTGCCAAAAAAAGAGCTTCGCCATGCCTACCGTGCCCTGCGCAACGGTATGGATGACGAGAGCCGAAAAGAGCAAAACGCCCTTTTGCAAGCACGCTTTTGGCAAAGCACGGTGTGGCAGGGGGCAAGCACGCTGCTGCTGTACTTTCCCATAGGCTCTGAGCCTGATGTGCTTCCCTTAGCGGAAGCATGGTGGCAACGGGGCGGACGAGTGGCCTTTCCCGTGTGCGATCCTGTCAGCTGTACGATGACCTTTCACTATGCTTCGTCTGCGGACGAGCTTTCCATGGGGGCGTATGGGATACGAGAGCCGAGAGTCGATGCCGAGGCGTTTGATCCCCGCTTGGGCGATGCCGTTTGCATCGTGCCCGGGCTTGTGTTTGACCGCAGGGGCTACCGCATCGGCTACGGGAAGGGATATTACGATCGCTTTCTGTCACGCTTTGCGGGGCGCAGCTGTGCCTTGGTATACCGTGAATGCCTTGCGGATCGATTGCCGAGGGATGCTTACGACCTGCCCGTAGACCTCATACTAACAACGGAAGGAGAGCTTTGGACACGTGAATATACAAAAGAAAAGTCATGATCCCAAGAGTGACAAAAAAACGGTTGTCCTGAGCCCCACCGTTGTGGTGCTGGCAACCTACGTGCTGCTGCTGTTATCTAAGCTTGTGGACGTTACGCTCATCAACCGTGACAATGAATATTTAAGTGTGGTCATTTTGCAGATGATGATCTTTTTGATCCCTGCCGCCGTATGGTGCCGCTTCAGCGGAGATCGCTACATGCGCTCTCTGCGCCTGCGCCCCTTCCGTGCCGATGCGATCCTGCTGATTGCGGCATCCGCTGTGCTGATGATATCAGGCGGAGTGCTGATCAGCATGCTGGTGGGTGGGCTTGACAATCTGTCGGCACAGAATTTTACACTCTATGACACCTTTGTTTCCAAGGACGATGGCTCTGTTCCCATCAAGCTGTATTTGATCCTGGCGTATGCCGCTTTGCCTGCCGTTTGCGAGGAGTTCGTTTACCGTGGCATTCTGTGCCGTGAATACGAGAGGGGCGGGGTGCTTCGTGCCGTTCTGCTCAGCTCCTTATTCTTCGGCATGCTTCACTTCAATTTGCGCAATCTGCCCGTGTATCTCTTTGCGGGCGTGATCCTTTCGCTGACGATGTATGCCACCCGCTCGGTGTTCGGTGCCATGCTTGCGCATTTTCTCTACAATTTGTTCGGCCTGTTCGGTCAGCCCTACGTCAGCACCTTTTACCGACTGACGGGCTCAACCGCTCTGTTTGTCTTTGTGGTCGGCTTTCTGTTTTTGCTGTCCGCCACCGTTTTCTGTGCGCAGGCGGCAAGGCTGTACCGACTGTATTTGTATAAAAACCATTCGGCAGACTATCGTTTGCCGCTGATCAAAAAGAGGGAGGAGCGGCGTGCCTCCTACGTGGAGGTTCTGGCCAAGCCCACGGCGATCGCCTCTGTGGCAGTGTACGTGATCGCCCTTGTGATCACTTTGTTCTGAGTGCGTGAATAAATATATAAAAAACAGTCCATCCTTACGGTGATATGACACCGAAAGGATGGGCTTTTCCTATGAAATCAACGAACAAACTGTTTGCCATTGCCATAAGTCTTGCTTGGATCGTGCTTCTTGTGGGGCTGTTACCCGTGCATGGGGAGACGGCAGTGTATGAGAGCGTGGTGAGACTTCACGTGCTGGCCAATTCGGACAGCGAGGAGGATCAGGCACAAAAGCTGCGTGTCAGAGACGCCGTGCTTGCCGAGGTGCGCCCGCTCCTGCACGGCGTGAGTGAGCGTGACGAGGCGGTGCGTGTGCTGTGCGAGCACGGGGAGGATATACGAAATGCGGCACTCTCCGCTTTGCGGGCAGAGGGGAGCGATCGGACGGTGAGCGTGTCGCTCGGCCGTGAGCGTTACCCCACCCGCACCTATGCGGCACTTCGCTTTCCTGCGGGAGAGTATTTGTCTCTGCGCGTGAGCATCGGAGAGGGAGAGGGGCAGAATTGGTGGTGCGTGCTGTTTCCGCCTCTGTGTCTGTCGGCGGCCACGGGCGTGACGGAGATCACGCAAAAGGAAGAGGCGCAGGAGGTATTCGTGGAGCTCGGCATGACGGCTGATCAGTACAAGATCATTACCGAGAGCGAGAGCAACACGTATGCGGTGCGCTTTAAGATATTGGAGGATCTGGAGCAATGGCGCAAAAAATAAGAGAGAGCGGGGAAATGGGAGCGATGTCGGCGGTATACGCCCAAAACGTGCATGCCATGGATACGGCCCTGCATGTCGGGCAGAGCTTCGATATCATACGCAAGGTCATGGCGGTCGCTGACGGAGAGGTTACCTTATATTATATAGACGGCTTTGTCAAGGATGCCGTGATGCAGAAGCTGTTGCTGTCCTTTTTATCGGTGAAGAGTCTGGAGGACTCCGCCGAGGCATTTTGCCGCAAGGCCGTGCCGCACGTGGAGGCGGAGGCAGTGAGCGACTTTTCCTCGATGGTTACGGCAGTGCTGAGCGGGGCGGTGATCATGCTGGGCAGTTCGTTTGGGGCATCGGCTCTGATGATCGATGCCCGAAGCTATCCCGCACGGCAGACCGAGGAGCCTGAGGGGGACCGCGTGATGCGAGGCTCACGGGATGGCTTTGTGGAAACGCTGATCTTCAATACGGCCTTAGTGCGCCGACGGGTCAGACACCCGTCGCTGACGATGCGCCATTACTCGATCGGCAAGGAGTCGGCAACCGACGTGGTGATGTGCTTTATGTCCGACCGAGCCGACGGCGATTACGTCAAGAGCTTAGACCAAAGACTGCGCAGCATCAAGGTGGGGGCGCTGACCATGGGACAGCAGTCTCTCAGAGAATGCCTCATTCGCTCGCAGTGGTACAATCCCTTTCCCAAGGTGAGAATTACGGAGCGGCCCGACGTGGCGGCGGCACAGGTGCTGGAGGGCAGTGTACTGATCATGGTGGACAATACGCCCGAGGTCATGGTGCTTCCCACATCGGTGTTCGACTTCATGCAGGAGACCAACGATTTTTACTTTCCACCCTTAACGGGTACGTACGTGCGGGTGGTGCGCTATGCGGTGTTTCTCACCACGCTCCTGATCACGCCGCTATGGTATCTGCTTCTGCGCCATCAGGATATGGTGCCTGCATGGCTTGCCTTCGTTTTGCCCGAGCAAACGGGGAAGATCCCCATTCTCGTACAGCTACTGCTGGTTGAATTTATCATCGATGCTCTGCGATTGGCTTCAGCCAATACGCCCGACATGCTCTCCAATTCCTTGTCGGTGGTGGGCGGCTTGATATTGGGCGATTTTGCGGTGGACATCGGTTGGCTGATCCCTGAGGTGATCCTGTATATGGCCTTTGTTGCCATTGCCAATTTCACACAGCGGAGCTATGAGCTGGGCTATGCCTTCAAATTTTTGCGCATGATGCTGCTCTTGCTGACGGCGGGCTTGGGTATATGGGGCTTTGTGGGCGGTTGCATCCTGATTTTGATCCTTCTTGCCTCCAATCGGGGACTAAACGGCAAACGGCATTATCTGTATCCGCTGATACCGTTCCGCCCCCGTGCGCTGGCCTCTCTTTTGGTGCGTCTGCCCAAAAGTCGGGAGAAAAAATCCAATTAAAAATCAGCGTAAAGCGTTTCGTGTCCGTCTCGCATAGGGCGACGGCGGACACGAAACGGGCATTTTTGGCCTATCAGTAAGGCCAAAAATGCCCG
>SVTU01000117.1 GCA_015063655.1 Oscillospiraceae bacterium | reverse complement strand
TTTTTGACCTTCTCGTAGGCAAGGGCAACGTATGCCTCGTAGGGCATATCGCCGTAGTTGAGGGCAACGCCATCCCGTCCTACTTTGTTTTGATAGCTCAGCTCGCTCATCAGGATACCGTTGTAGCCCGTCTTGCGAATGCGCTCCATGATGCCGTGCCAATCGGCTATGCCGTCGCCGGGCATCAGGTGCAGATCGTCGTAGAAGGTGATTTCATCGCCACGCACGCCGAGGTTATCGTTGAAGTGTGTGTGGCAGAGCTTTTCTCCGTATTTGGCGAGCATGTCTCTGTGCTCGTTGTAACACATCTCGTGTCCCGTGTCCAGGCAGAAGCCAAGGCAAGGCTCGTTCCAAAAGGTCTTCATCAGAGCTTCTAGGTATTCCTCACCCTCCACGTTCTCAAAGCCAAGGGTTACGCCCTGCTTGTTGGCAGCCTCAATGACACGGGCATAGTTGTCAAGCCCCACCTGCGTGGGGGTGTGATCCTCAAAGCCGATGAAGGGGTGAATGACCATGACGGGAATATCAAAGCGTGCGCAGTCGTTGACACAGTCGATCAGACCCTGCGTAACAAAGTCGCCTGCCTCGCCGCCCTCCCACATATATCTGACCTTTCGCTCACCGCCAAAGGGGGAGTGAATAGACTGCTGAACGAGGCCGATACGGGCGGCATGGTTGGCGATTTCCTCCGTGCGCTCGGGGAGCCAAACGGTGAAGAAGGCATCAAAGCCCGCTGCCTTGATGGCGTTCATTTGGTCGAGCTGATCGATCTCACAGCGGCTTTCTGTGGCAAGTCCAAGCTTATATTCGCTCATGGTATACCTCTGTTACTGATTTTGTGCGGCGTAGTAGTTCATCAAACAGCCACGCAGAATGATCTCCTTTTCGTCCTCGGTCAAGCCCTTGACGTACAGGGTGATGGGAGCGGTGGTGCCGTCGGCACGGATGACGGTGGCGTCAAAGCGCTCCTTACCCTCCATAATGGCCTTTCGGATACCGCCTACAAAGACGTAATCGCCCACCTCGTAGGGGAAGGTGTCGCCCTCGGCGAGGGTGAAGGGAAGAATGCCCCAGTTGATGCAGTTGGAGCGGTAACGCTTGGTGGCGAACTCATAGCAGATGTTGGCAAAGCCGCCTAACACCTTCTGGCAGGAGGCAGCCTGCTCACGTGCCGAGCCGTCACCGGGCTTGTTGGCGAATACGCAAGAGCCAAACTGCGTGTGATCCATCAAAGCCTTGGCGTCTCCCACGGCAGAGAGAACACGCACAAGCTCCTCGGGGCACTCACCGCCACGGCGTGCCGCCTCGGTAGCACTGACGGCCTTGGAGCGGCCGACGTACTCGGGCACACGGCGGGACAAAGCAAACTCCGAGAGGCGGATGGGATTGGAGCGGTAGGACGAGGTCTCGCCCGAGGGGATCAGCTCGTCGGTGGTCGTGACGGGGTCACGAATGACGGCGGCAAGCTTGACGAGCAGATTGTCGGCAAGCTCATACTGGCGGGGCCAATCGGTGATGTTAGGACCGAGGATCAGCTCGGCATCGGGGTCGGCCTTGCCATAGCCGTAGTATACTCTCTTTTGGTAAACGCCCTTGTCGAAATGATATTCGTGGGGCGTGTAATCGTAGTCAATATCGGTGGCGGCTGTAATGACACCGCCGTTGCGTGCCGTGGCGGCAATGCTGCGGGCATCCATCAGAGCCACGCCCGAAAGCTGCCCCTCACCTGGCTTCGAGCCCTCACGGTTGGGGAAGTTACGGGTGGTGTGGCGCAGGGAGAGGCCGTTGTTGGCAGGCACGTCGCCCGCACCGAAACAAGGACCGCAGAAGGAGGGCTTGATCACCGCACCTGCCATCAGCAGGTCGGCACTCACGCCGATCTTGGTCAATTCCAGCGAAACGGGCACGCTGGTGGGATATACGGAAAGGGAGAAATAGCCGTTGCCCGTGCTTTGCCCGCGCAGGATGGCGGCCGCCTCGTCGATGCTGTCGAACATACCGCCCGCACAGCCTGCAATGATACCCTGATCGGCATATACCTTGCCGTTGCGCACCTTGGAGCGCAAATCAAGGGTGCATTTGCCGAACTTAGCCTTTGCCTCGGCCTCGACCTTGGCAAGGATCTCGTCGGCATTGGCCACGAACTCACGGATGGTGTAGGCATTGGAGGGATGGAAGGGCAGGGCGATCATGGACTCCATCTTGTCAAGATCGATCTCGATCATAGCGTCGTAGTAGGCAACGCCGCCCGGAGCCAGTCTTTGGTAGTCCTCGGGTCTGCCGTGCGCCTCGTAATGCTTCTTGACGACGTCGTCTGTCTCCCAGATCGAGGAAAGACACGTGGTCTCGGTGGTCATGACGTCAATACCGTTACGGAAGTCGATGGGCAGAGAAGCAAGCCCCGGGCCCGTGAACTCCAGCACCTTGTTTTTCACAAAGCCGTTGCCAAAGGTAGCACCCACCAGAGCGATGGCCACGTCATGCGGGCCGATGCCCCGACGGGGCGTACCCTTGAGGTATACCAAAACCACCTCGGGAGCCTTGACGTCGTAGGTGTTGCGAAGCAGCTGCTTCACAAGCTCGGGTCCGCCCTCGCCAACGCCCATGGTACCAAGCGCACCGTAGCGTGTGTGGGAGTCCGAGCCGAGGATCATTCTGCCGCAGCCTGCCAGCTCCTCACGGGCGTAGGAATGAATCACGCTCTGGTTGGCGGGTACGTAGATGCCGCCATACTTCTTGGCGGCGGAGAGACCAAACACGTGGTCATCCTCGTTGATGGTACCGCCCACGGCACACAGCGAATTGTGACAGTTGGTCATGGCGTAGGGAAGGGGGAATTCCTTAAGGCCGCTGGCACGAGCCGTTTGAATAATGCCCACGTACGTAATATCGTGAGAAACAAGCGCATCAAAGCGGATGCGCAGCTGCTTGTCGTCATCCGACTGATTGTGAGCGGAAAGAATACGGTAGGTAATGGTGTTTTTGCGTGCTTCCTCGGCAGACACACCGCACGAGGTGCAGACTTGTCCGTTTTTGAGAAACACGCCGTGAGAAGTTAAAGTAATCATAACAGCCTCCGTTGTTTGGGTTGTGAATAATATAATCCAATACATTATATAACAAATGGCGAAAAAAGTCAATAGCGACAAGGAGAAAATACGTGTGTATTCTACGATAAATTCTTGTATAGCCAATAAGAAGCCGCCCCACGGCGTAAGCCGTGGGGCGGAGAGGGAGTGATGGCGGTTATGCTATCACAGAGAATGATGGGTTAATCCAAATATACCCGAATGGGAACGGATGCGGTTCCCGCCTCTTTGGTTTTCAGTTTCACGGAAATTAACAAATATTTTTGGTTCTGCTGATAATCGTATTGCAAAACGGGCTTTTGGGCTTCTACTGCCAAAATCGCATACTTCACTCGGTTTACGGCGTGATAGGCATATTTCTCTGCTTCAGCTTGGACGTCCTCTACCTGAAAATTCCAACCGTCGGTATCAAAGGGCTTGCTTACGCAGCAATAGGAGCGAGTAATATACAGACTTCCGCTTGCCGTGATCGGAAAATGAAAGATCACGATTTCGTTGGTTTTATATCCGTTCTTTTCACGCAGGAACGTAAAGGTGTAAGCGCGAGCATCTACCCCCGCATCTTTATCGGCAGCGATAAAGCCGTCATCGGTATAACCCGCACTACCGCCGGGTCTGATGAGTGATGGAACTATTACATCGGTTTTACACTCGTATATCCAACCGTCAATATCGTCAAATCCGAGCTTTGAGCAGATATCTCGAATTAAGTCGATAAAACCTTCCTCGGAGTTGATCTCCCGATACGGCAGGGGAAAAGAATCGTTCTTAAAGAACACCTTGGCAAGACTACCATCCGGAAAATATTGAACATTTAAGTTGTCACTAACGTAGCTATCTCTTCTGATAATATAGTCCTCATAAGAGCAATAATACGTAACGGGAACGGTCAAATTCGAAAATACAAATTCCTTTTGTTTTCCCATAAGATCGTTATATTGATCGGTTTTGGGCGTGCGTTGTACTTGCGGCACTGAATTTTTTGCCTCTGCTAACAATAAACCCGACCAAGAACAATCCTCTGCTGCGGAATTTAGACACATCGTATACTTGCCGGATGGCGGTGAAAGATAAATCGCCTTTGGTTCTTCTTCCTCCGCGGGTGTTGGCACTGTGGTCGTCTCTTCCATTGCCGTGGTGTTCTCAGGCAATGGATCACTTGGCAAAGTGTTGCACGCTGTTGCCGATATCAACAGCAGAATTACTAACAATATCGATAATATTTTTTTCATAAAACGCTTCTCCTTTCAAAGCAACAAATTGCCATTCCCATCCCAATGCACCTTATTCTGTATCGTTGCCGTAGTTGCAATACATTCCCCCTCATCATCAAAGTCAGTTCCGTATTCATACATTACTGCTTCTTTTGCAAAATCAACTGCTTCACTAACAGTTTTGTTATTCCATAAGGCAACAAACAAATATTTAGTAAATCCGTTTGTTTCTTCGCAGATTATTATATCTGTAAAACC
>SVTU01000116.1 GCA_015063655.1 Oscillospiraceae bacterium | reverse complement strand
GTATGAGGCACTGAAGCGTAGGCTTGAGGCCGAGGGGCTGTTTGCCCCCGAGCGAAAAAAGCCCTTGCCCGCCATGCCAAGGCGCATCGGCATCATCACCTCTCCCACGGGGGCGGCCATACGGGACATGCTTCACGTGACGGGGCGGCGCTTTTTGCTTGCGGATATCCTTCTGTATCCCGCTCTTGTGCAGGGAGCAGAGGCGCCCATGAGCCTGTGCCGAGGCTTAGAATACTTTAATATTGAGAATAACGTTGACGTTATCATCATCGGCAGGGGCGGAGGGTCGATCGAGGATCTGTGGTGCTTCAATGATGAGAGCGTGGTGCGTGCCGTTGCCGCTTCACACATACCCGTGATCAGTGCCGTAGGGCACGAGACGGATTTCACGCTGTGTGATTTTGCGGCCGACCGCCGTGCGCCCACCCCCTCGGCGGCGGCAGAGATCGCCGTGCCCGATACCGTCGCCCTGCAAAAGCAGATGGCGTCCATAACGGATATGATGAACAGAAGCATGATGCGCCGCATGCAGGTGCTTGACAATCGGCTTCGTGCCATGCGGGCAGGGCTTGAGGTAAGGTCTCCTCAGCGGCAATGGGAAAACAACAGTATGCGCTTATCGATGGCAGGCGACAGGCTCGACGGACTGATGAAGCAGCGCATGCAGACAGCACGTACCTCGCTCGGCACTGCGTCGGCAAGGCTTGAGCTGTTAAGCCCCTTGGCGGTGCTGGCGAGAGGCTACGCTATGGCAGAGAATGAGGAAGGACACGTGCTGTCAAGCACAGCGATGGTGTCTGTCGGTGACGGCTTGACGCTGCGTCTGTCTGACGGAGCCGTGAATGCCACCGTAACGAAAGTCAGAAAGGATCGAACACAATGATGAGTGATAAGAATATGACGTTTGAGGAGGCTATGAAGCGTATTGAGCAGATCGCCTCTTTGATGGAGCAGGATAATCTTCCCTTGGAAAGCTCCCTTGCACTGTACGAGGAGGGTATCTCGCTCGTGCGCCATTGCTCGGCCGAGCTTGATAACGCAGAAAGAAGAATCAAGCAGCTTACCGTCTCTCCCGACGGCGAGCTGATTTTGGCGGACATGCCCGCCACGGAGGCATAGCATGGAACGCTTACTCTCTATGATGCGCCAGGATGCCGAGCTGACCGAGAAAACGCTTTATGAGCTTGTTCCCGCAACGGATGCCGACTACGGTGTGCTGTTGGAGGCCGAGCGGTATTCACTGCTTGCAGGCGGCAAGCGGATACGTCCGTTTTTGGTGCTGTCCTTCTGCCGCCTGTACGGCGGAGAGGATAAGGCCGCTCTTCCGTTTGCCTGCGCTGTGGAAATGATACACACCTATTCCTTGATACACGACGATCTTCCGTGCATGGATAACGATGACATGAGGCGGGGCAGACCCACTAATCACAAGGTGTATGGCGAGGCCAACGCCCTCTTGGCGGGAGACGGACTTCTCACACGTGCCTTTGGCACTGCGGCAGGCAATCCTCACGTTTCGGCTGAGCTTGCACGCGACGCTGTCTGTGCCTTGTCGGAGGCCGCAGGCGACTGCGGCATGGTTGGCGGGCAGGTGATCGACCTTCTGGGCGAGGAGCAGGCCCTGACACGTGAGCAGCTGACACGGCTGCATTCCCTCAAAACGGGTGCTCTGATCCGTGTGTCCGCTCTGCTCGGCTGTCTTGCGGCAGGCTTCTCGGCAGATTCCGCCGAGGCGCAGGCGGCGGTTGCTTATGCCGACAGGATCGGACTTGCCTTCCAGATCATCGACGACGTGTTGGACGTGACGGGCGACGAAGCTCAGCTTGGTAAGCCCTGCGGCTCGGATGCCGATAATCAGAAAACCACGTTTTTGACGTTTTATTCCATTGATGAAGCACGGGCTTATGCCGCACGGCTGACCTCGGAGGCGATCTCTTTGATCTCTCATATAGACGGCTCGGAGCTTTTGACGGATCTTGCCGTGTATTTGTTGGATAGGGACCATTGAAAGGAGCAAGCTTTTGCAGTACGTTATTGACTTTTTTACGAATTATTGGGTTGTGAGTGCGGGAAGCGCATGGATATTGGCACAGCTGATCAAGGCCGTTATTGCCCTTATCCACAAGGAAAAAAGATCCCTTGGTGCGATCTTCTTTGCCAACGGCGGAATGCCAAGCTCACATTCGGCCGCCGTGTGTGCCTTGAACGTGGCCTGCCTTTTGGGATGTGGCGTCAGCACGCCCGAGTATGCGATCTCTCTGTTGTTTGCTATTATCGTGCTCAACGATGCCTGCGGTGTTCGGTATGAAACGGGCGAGCAGGCCAAGATCATCAACAAGATCATGAAGGAGCTCTTTTCGGGCAATCCCGAGGAGATCAACACGGGTCTGAAGACACTGGTCGGCCACACGCCCTTTCAGGTGTTTATGGGCGCACTCCTCGGTATCGGTGTGGCCATCGGCCTATATTTCATCATGCATTGACGTAACATGAGAGTAGACGTATATCTTGTTACGCACGGCTATACTCCCAGCCGAAAGAAGGCGCAGGATCTAATCGATGCCGAGGCCGTTTTGCTTGACGGTGTGACCGTTAAAAAATCCTCGCTTGCTGTGGACGAGACCGTCCCGCACGAGGTCGAGATCTCGCAGGTCTTTCGTTACGTCAGTCGAGGCGGCATGAAGCTTGAAGCGGCATTGAATGCCTTTTCTCTCAACGTTAACGGAAAGAAGGCGGTGGATATCGGCGCTTCAACGGGCGGTTTTACCGACTGCCTGCTACAACGTGGGGCGGCAAGGGTGATCAGCGTGGATGCGGGTGTCGGACAGCTCCATCCCTCTCTTCGTGACGATCCCCGTGTGCTTTGCGTGGAGCATTGCAACGCCAGGGAGCTTACCGATACGATCACCGAGGGGCTGTGTGACGTAGCCGTTACCGACGTGTCCTTTATCTCCCAGACCCTCCTGATCCCCGCCATAGCCTCGGTGCTTCGCCCCGAAGCTCCGTTTATCAGTTTGATCAAGCCGCAGTTTGAGGCGGGGAAGCAGGCTCTTGGAAAGAACGGGATCGTAACAAGCTCCGCTTACCGTTTTTTAGCCGTCAAGCGGGTGATCAATTCTGCCTGCGAGAATGGCTTTGATTGCTTGGGGCTTATCCCCTCGCCCATTCTCGGCGGAGACGGCAATCGGGAGTATTTGGCTTATTTTGTAAAGCATGCGTGCGTCAAGCCGCACGTGGATGATAAGATCATCAAAAGAATGACAAGTATGTGAGAGGCAAACATGATGAAGAAAGTTGCGTTAATTGCCAATTTTAATATTGCGGATAAGGCGGAGGCGGCTTATCGGGTGGCCGAGCAGCTTGCCAAGCACTGCGGGGAGATCTACGTTCCCCTTGTGTATAAGGATCGCATTCTGCGTACCCATCAGAACAGACGGGAGTTTGTGTATCTGTCTGCCGAGGAGGTCTACGAGAAGGCTGAGCTGATCGTGGTGCTTGGGGGTGACGGCTTTATGCTGGATGCGGCACGGCGTGCCGCACCCAGAGGAACGCCCATTCTCGGTATCAATCTCGGACGTGTGGGATATATGACGGAGCTTGAGCAGGATGAGCTTCCCCTCATGGAGAAGGTATTCAAGGGAGAATATACCCTGGATGCCCGTGCCATGCTGTCCGTGACCGTCATGACCAAGGGCGGACAGGTCAAGGCCTCCTGCTATGCCTTGAACGATGCCGTGGTCGCCAACGGCTCTACGGCACGCATCGTGGACCTGTTGCTTTCAGATAACGGTGAGGAGATATCCTCCTTCCGTGCCGACGGTCTTGTCATTGCCACGCCTACGGGCTCAACAGCCTATTCGCTGTCGGCGGGCGGCCCCATCATCGACCCTAAGCTGTCGTGCATGTGTGTCACGCCCATCTGTCCCCATTCCTTGATGGCACGCCCCTTGGTGTTTCCCGATTCGGCACACCTTGAGGTCAAGAATATCTGTGTCAGAGAAAAGGTGCTTCATCTGACGGTTGACGGCAGGGCTACATATGATCTGTATTATGGGGATACGGTGGTGATCACACGCTCCAATATGACCGCTAACCTGGTCCGTATCAAGAACGAGGGCTTTTATGCCAAAATACGCAATAAAAAATTTCAGTAAGTCACGGATAGCCGAAGGGAGACTTTCATGAAAACAGAAAGACAGAATAAGATATTAGAGCTGATCTCTCGGTACGAGATCGAAACGCAGGACGATATGATCGCCCGTTTGCGTGCCGACGGCTTTGAGGTAACCCAGGCAACCATTTCCCGTGATATGCGTGAGCTGAAGCTTACCAAGGTGCAAACGGCGCACGGCTCGTATAAGTACGTGGTCAATCAGGCAAGATCAGGGGCAGAGCGTGTCAAGCTCAACCACGCCGTGGTGGATTCCATTTTCAGTGTGGATTATGCGGGGAACACCATTGTTCTCAAAACCTACCCGGGACTGGCCATGGCCGTGGCGTCGGGTGTGGATGCCTTGAACATGCATGATATTTTGGGGTGCGTCGGTGGAGACGATACCATTATTATCGTGGTGCGCTCCGAGCAGGCCGCCGCCGAGATCAGCGCA
>SVTU01000115.1 GCA_015063655.1 Oscillospiraceae bacterium | reverse complement strand
ATGCCGCCTTGTCACGGGAGAGCGAGCACAGGGCCGCCACCACGCCGTCAAGCCGAGGCGATGCCACGGTGTCGGTTATGGGGCGGAACTGCCGTTCATAAGCAAACGGCTCGTCGGTATTCACCAGACACACACGCACGGCATCCGCCCCAACGTGTGTCAGCATATCGCAAAAGAAGGGCACCATACGGGCCTCACAAAAGATGCGGGCACCGATCTGCCCGTCGGAAAACGGGAGAATGTCGCCAAGCACCTCACGCTCCACGCCAAGAGCAAGCAAAGCCCCTAGATAATCACGGTGCGAGAGAGCACGGTAGCCGCTCCCCATCACGTTCACAGCTCCGATCCCGTCATCCTCGCCGTAATCAGACAGCTCCTTAGGGTCGCAAACGCCCTCCATGTAGTCGGGCAGCACAATAAGCTTCCTTCGCTCTGCCGCGTCATAGCCCCCGCTCAACAAATAACGACCGCCCATTCCTGTGCGGTCGAGATAAGCAGATGCCTCGTGACACGCCCGAGGGGACAGAAAGGCAGAGCATGCCACCTCTCCCCGCCGACCTTTCTCGCACAGATCATCCAATCTGGCCAAAAGCAGCTCGTCTTCGTCTGCGTGCCGTCTGTTCATGACAAAAGAAGTGTCACAAGGGAGATCAGGAGATAGGCTACCATAAACGAAATATCGATCGGCAAGCCCGAAAACCAGCCCAGCTTATCCAAAAGAGCACGGATAGGCACAATAAACGGCTCGGTCACGGTATACAGAAAATCCATCAATCGATTTTCGTCCGACACAAACCACGACATAAAGGCCCGCACCAGCATACAAAGCTGCAGCACCATCAAAAAGATGATGACCGCATGCTTGATCACAGCGACCAACAGCTCCATCGTATTCTCTCCTTCCCTATGACAGTATTGGCATGAAAACAGGTGGCACCGCAGCTGTCTGAGGTGCCATCCCTGTTGTCTTGTATATTACTCCTCGGAGCCGACCATGGCCTCGATGCTGCTGACATCCACGTTCTTGGGTGCCACCACGATCGTGGTCTTACCAACCTTGGTCATCAGACCGCCCACCATGTGCGTAGCACCTGCCAGGTAGTCTAGAAGGCGGATCGCATGCTCACGCGTCAGGCCCTCAATGTTGAGAAGAACGGTATTGCCGTTGAGCAGATAATCTGCGATCTCGGATGCGTTGTCATAGCTCTTGGGATTCACGATCTTCAGGGCCACCGTGTTGGAAGCCGCAAAGGGAGCAGGCTCAGCAGCGGCAAAGCCCTCTGCGTCTACGCCGCCGTCAGCCTCGTCGAAGCCGTAGTAGCCCTCGTCACCGTCGAAGCCCTCGTATGCGTTTTCGTTGTCCTTGCGTGTAAACTTCAGTTTCATAATTTCCTCCGAATTTTTATGTTTTTTATTTTTCAAACAATCGTCTGCCAACGCGCACCAACGTGGCGCCCTCGGCCACAGCCTCCTCGAAGCTGTCGCTCATTCCCATCGAAATAATGGGTATATCTATATTATGCAGTTTTTTTGTCCAAATGTCAAGACACTGTTGATAAGTTTGTGCAAAAAATTTACAATAATCCTGCTTTTTGTCACATTTTGGAGCCATTGTCATAAATCCCCGCAGGCGAATAGCGGAAAACGCCGAAAGTGACGTACAAAAATCCGCCACCTCGTGGAGCAGCAAACCGCTCTTGCTTTCCTCTGCCCCGCTGTTGATCTCTACCAAAACATCCATCACAAGCCCGTGCTTTTGTGCCTGCTTTTGAATGGTCTCGGCCAAGCGAAGCGAGTCCAGAGAATGGATCATACACACCTTATCAATGATGTATTTTACCTTATTGGTCTGCAATGCCCCGATAAAATGGATGCGCAGGCCCGCCCCATGCAGGGCATCGTATCGCTCCATGAGCTGCTGCACACGGTTCTCTCCCACGTCCGTAATGCCCAAATGCTCTCGCATATACAGCACCTCGTCAACGTCGGCACTCTTGATGGCGGGAACTAAAAGCACCTCATCGGTGCGCCCTGCCCGACGGCGTGCCTCATCGATCCGCCCCCGAACCTCTGCCATGTTCCGATCCATATACGACAAATCCATGCTATTCCATAATCCTTCCGTCAAACAAATTCGTTCCGCTGAGGATCAGCTGATCGTTGCTCTTGAGATACAGCCCGTTTTCCTCGCTGCCAACGCCGTCCTGCACAAGGTAATAATCCTCGCCCTCGTACACGACCTCTATGCGGCGCTCCTGCACCACACTGCCCCGCAAAATGTATACGTACAAAATACCTCTGCGCTTATGTGTGGCCGATTTGGGAACGTGAATGCCGCTTTGACTCTCCGTCAGGATGCGCACGCTCTGCGAGCGGGCAAAATCAAAGCCCTCGGGCGTTCGGTCACCCGAAAAGATCAACAAAACATCCGAGCCGTCCTCCTGCATGCGCTCCAGCGTCAGGGGCATATGCAGGCCGTTGCTCGACGTAAACTCGGTATCGTACGTCTGCCCCTCTTCAAAATAAGACGCACTCAGGCGAGACACGGCACAAACGAAATACCAATCCGAGGTTGGGGCAAGCTTACCGATCGGTGCCTTCCCGCCGTACTCGGTCTCGGGCTTCTGAGCCAACAGCTCTTCGTATGCCTCAGGTGTCAGGCTTTGTGCCGCCTCGGCGGTAAACAAGCTCTCATATCCGTCAACCGAAGTATAAAAGTACCCGGGCGTCTTATTGAGGATCTCGGCCGAGGAGCCGCCTGCGGCCGCCGTGCCGTTCCGTTCCTCGTACAGCGCATTCAGCGTAGCGGGCAGAGGAGATTCCTTGTCCGTGATCACGCTTTCCTGTCCTAAGCCCACCAGCATGTCACTGACCTGCACAGATAGGCTTTGCAGCTGTCCCGATGCCAGCATAGCGGCAATATCGGTGTGGGTAGCTGCCACGTCCTCTCGCACCGTCTCCAACTCGCCGTAGCTGTGCGAGCCGTTCACGCTCTGCTCTAAGAGCGCAATGCGATCATCCAAATACTCCAAGCGGTACTTCACAGACAAATGGCTTCCCTCGGAATACACCGTTGCCAACGGCTTTCCGATCGCCACACGGGTGCCATTCGGCACCGCATATTCCACAGCCCCCGAATACGAGGCAGTAACCACCGCTTCATCACGGAATATGTATCCGTCAAAGCTTACCGAGCTTGTCTCGGTGGTGCTGCCCACCACAATGGTAGTCAAGGGCGGGGAAAACAGACCGATCATGTGATACACGGTATAAAACACCACCACAAGGCAGATAACACCCATGGCAATGCGTTGTGCGATATTTCGTGTGCCTGTGTCTCTCATGACCGTCCCTTCCGCGCCTATGCGCTATTGTCTTCCCTTCTATTTTACCATATTTTCAGGCAAGAGAAAAGAGCTGTTCCGCATTATTTACAATCTCTTCAAATGTTTTTGTCCTGTCTTTGCACAGCGTGTCGATCCATTGCACGTTGCTGTGAGAACGGAACCACGTCATCTGCCTCTTGGCGTACTGATGCGTGGCCGTTTTGAGCTGTGCCACGCAATCCTCAAGCGTGCTTTCTCCCCGCAGATAACCCAAAAGCTCCTTGTAGCCGATGGCCTGTGCCGCCGTAGCATTCACCGCAAACACGCCCTCGGCATACAGTGCCTCTGTTTCTGCCAGCAAGCCATCAGCCATCATTTGATCCACCCGTCGGTCGATCCTGTCCAAGAGAACGCTGCGATCGGGATACGACAAGGCGATCACCTTAGCATCAAAGGGAGAATCCTGCTCTCGGGTGCGCCTGTCAAGCTCGGATTTCGGCACGCCGCTCGTCTCAAAGATCTCCAAGGCCCGTATCACACGCTTGACGTTGTTTTTGTGAACGGCCTGCGCCGTTTCGGGATCTACCCGCCCAAGAACCTCGTGAAGGGCATCTCTGCCATGCTCTTCGGCATATCTTTCCCACTTCTGTCTGATGGTAGGATCAGGCGTGCCCTCGTGAAGCTGTCCGCCGCGGAGCAGCGCATCCAGATACAGTCCTGTGCCGCCCACCAATATGGGGAGCTTGCCCCGATCATGCACGTCGTGTATGATCTCTGTGGCAGCGGCCACGTAGTCAGCGCAGGAATAGCTCTCAGTCGGCTCTGCAATATCCACCATGTGATGCACCACAAGCTGTCGGTCCTCTGCCGTCGGCTTTGCCGTGCCGATATCCATACGGCGATAGACCTGCATAGAATCACAGCAGATCAGCTCCCCGCCGTGCCGCATGGCAAGCGCCATCGCCAGCGAGCTTTTGCCGCTCGCCGTCGGCCCTACCACGGCATACACACGCACCTTGTCCACTGCCTCACCTCCTATTGGATCAATTAGTAAATAAGCTCGGTTGATTTTCGCCTCGGGCGAAAAGCTTCATTACCTCTTCACTTTTCACTATTACCTCTTACCTGCTGATACGATAAATCTTTTATTGTATCAGCATCGCATCGCTGATGCTTACGGGACGCGTGATGTTTGGATGAATTGACGGCAAGCCGTCATGAATTGAAACTCCGTTTCATGATTTCTCGCGCTTCTCGCTCCATGATTTGAATTGCCCTGTTACTTTCATGCCGAAG
>SVTU01000114.1 GCA_015063655.1 Oscillospiraceae bacterium | reverse complement strand
CTTTTTTCATTGCTTGCCACCTCCAAACGGACGACGGCGTGTCCATTGATTGAGGTAGGGCGTGAGAATATTCATAAACAGAATGGCAAAGGAAACGCCCTCGGGATAGGTACCGAAGAAGCGGATCGCCACCGTCAGCAGTCCCGCTCCCACAGAGAAAACGACCTTGCCAAGCTCGGTGGTGGGAGAGGTAGTATAGTCGGTTGCCATAAAGACTGCACCCATAATAAGACTTCCCGACAGCGTCCACGCAAGGGCCGCGGAAGGATCGAAGCCGCACAGACAAAGGGTAAACAGAAAGCTCGTGCCCACGTATACAACGGGGGTGTGCCAGGAAATGACACGGCGAACGAGCAAATACACAAAGCCGATGAGAAGTGCCAATATGCAGGTCTCGCCGATCGCACCGCCGTGTCTGCCGAGAAACAGATCAAGAAGACGGGGGGCGGTGTCAGCTTCCGCCAGCATGACCAAGGGCGTGGCGGTGGACACGGCATCCACGGAGACGGGATAGGCCGCCTTTGCCATAGAGCCAAAGGCGATCAGCATAAAGATACGTCCCGTGATGGCGGGGTTGGCAAAATTCTGCCCAATGCCGCCAAACACGCACTTTACAAGAACGATGGAGAATACTGCCCCCAGCACCACCTGCCACAGCGGCACGTTAGCGGGCAGAGAAAGAGCGAGCAAAAGACCCGTGACGGCGGCACTGAGGTCGCCTACGGTCTGCTTCTTCTTGGCAAGCAGGCAAAACAGCGCCTCACTTCCCACCGCCGAGGCAACGCCGATCAGCACCACGGCCAAGGCACGCAGGCCAAACAGCCACACGCCCGCTACCGTGGCAGGAAGCAGGGAGAGAATGACGTCCAGCATGACGGCGGTCGTGCTTCTCGGATGCCGAATATGGGGCGAGGTCGTAACAAGCAGGGGACGATCCGTCATTTGGTGCTTTCCTCCTTCTTTTTTTCTGCCATTCGCTTATCGCGAAGGGCTGCCTTTCCAAGCTTATTGATCTGCGTGAGGGGGCGGCGTGCGGGGCACACGTACGAGCAGCAGCCGCACTCCATGCAGATATCCACACGAAGTCTGCCAAGCTTATCGATATCTCCCACACGGTACGCCCGCTCAAAAGCGGCAGGGTCCAAGCGGAAGGGACAATGGCGGGAGCATGAGCCGCAGCGGATGCACTGCGTGGTCTCGGGGCATGCCGTCTCCGCCTCGGTCAAGGCAAGCACGGCATTGGTATTCTTCATCACGGATACCGACGTATCGGGCACGGCAACACCCATCATCGGCCCGCCCAGCAGTATCTTGGCCGCCTTCGCTCTGTCCATACCGCAAAAGGCCAATACGTCAGAGAGCGGCGTGCCGATGGGAGCCAGCACGTTTTTCGGCTCTGCCACGGCTCCGCCGTCCACCGTGACGCACTTTGTGACCAGTGGCATGCCCGTTTGGGCATAGCGTCCGATCGACGCCACCGTGGTGCAGTTGACCACGATACAGCCCACGTCAAGCGGAAGCTTGCCCGCAGGCACCACCTTGCCCGTGGTGTGGTAGATCAGCACCTTTTCCCCGCCCTGCGGATACAGTGCGGGTAGGACACGGACGTCAAGGCAAGTATCGTGCTTCGCCAACGCCCGCATAGCGGCAATGGCCTCTTTTTTATTCTTCTCAATGCCGATGATGATTCTCTTGACGCCAAAGAAGCGTTCAAGCAAGGAAAAGGCGTATGCCATATCCTCGGCTCGGTCAAGCATGGTTCGGGTGTCGCTGGTGATATACGGCTCGCACTCCGCACCGTTGACGATGATCTCCTCGACCCTCGCCCCGTTGGGTATGCTGAATTTCACGTGAGTGGGGAAGCCCGCTCCGCCAAGTCCCACGATGCCTGCTCTGCGGATGGCCTCGACCAGCTCCTCACGGCTCTCGATCACGGGCGGGGCTATGGATGCATCCACGCTCATCTGCCCGTCGGATTCCACGGTGACCGTCATCACAGATGCCCCCGAGGCACCAATCACACGCTCAAGCCGCTTCACCGTTCCCGACACGCTGGCATAAACGGGGGACGAAACGAAGCCGTCCGCCTCTCCCACAAGCGTGCCAACGTCTACGTGGTCGCCCACCTTGACAACGGGCACGGCAGGTCTGCCGATATGCATGGACATGGGCAGGGCAACCAGGCTCGGCGTGGGCAGGGCCACGGCGGGACTGCCTGCGGTATGCTTTCTATGCGGCACGTGGACCCCATGAAGTAACAAGGGCATAGTTCATCTTCCTTTCACTTGTGCAGTCTCCCCGAGAATAAAAAAACCGAGGTAAACGTATAGACTTAAACCTCGGAAAGAAGACCGCTCTTCTTATATTACCTATATTATACCAAATCTTGGGATATATGTCAATATGTTTTTTGGGTGTTTTTGTCATATTCTCACAAAAAAACGCAACCGCTCTCCCAACGCCTTTGGGCGAATTGTTTGTTAAATAGCAAACAATGTGGCACTTTTTGGTATACAGACGCCCAAAAAGCCTGCTTCTTGCCCACGCACAGCCAAGCTCCTTTTTGTCATAATACCAAAGGGACGTTGCCTTACGGAACGCCCCTCGGTATCATACGGATCATCGGCCAAGCGTCACGCAAACAGCTCCACCTGCGCCTCAAGGCATGTCTTCCCCGCCTGATTGACCGTGCGGAAGGCATACGCTTGCCCCTCTTGTCCCCGCAGGACCGTCAGTGTCTCGCCAAGCGGTGCTTCCGACACAAAGCTGAGCGTCATGGCTCGCACACGCACCGCATCCTCAAGCGGCATATAGTCACACAGCATGTCGGGATACCTTGTGTTGTTCATATGGTGGTTGTAATCGGCATCCGCATAGCGAATGGTGCGCTCTCCGCACACGGTCATATTTTCGGGAAAGGAGAGCCGCCTCGGGATCGACAGCTCGGGCGCATCCCCGTGCGACATGCCGTATTGAAACTCCTCGTTTCTCATCAGTGCATGGGTATCGGCCCTGAGCAACGCCCACTGAGTAAAGGCACGTGCCGCCACAGTACCGTTCCTGAGTATACGGAAGGAGCGCAAAAAGGCATAGCCTCGGTTCTCACTCGTCCACGTTTGGACCGTAATGCGGTCATAGGCATGCAAAGGCTCATACAGCTCCAAGCGTAGCTTGCTCAGAATAAAGATCTTCTTCTCGACCTCCCGCAAGGTGGTAAGGGACGGGCCATGCTCCTCCAGATGGCAATTGGCCGTCTCCTGCATATACACCATCACAGCCGACGGTCTGACCCTGCCCGATAGGTCTGTATCGTGCCAGCGAACAACGAAATCCTTTGCGTAATACATAGTCTGCCTCCTTGCGTTTTTATCATGATATCACGCAATTGTGACAGATATAAGAACTCTCCTTAAATTTTTATGCCGTCACGCTCGGGGTATCGGAGGAGGCCTCCGCCGCAGGCGTCCTGCGAACGGCCTCTGCCCCGTCGGCATGCAGACCGAAGCTGACCGCAATGGCGGTGTTGACGGCACTCATGGCACTCTCGTCCAAATGCCCCATCTTCTCCTTAAGCCGTTTTTTATCCAAGGTCCTGATCTGCTCCAGAAGGACCACCGAATCACGGGAAAGACCTACCTTTCCCGCCGTAATATCGATATGCGTAGGCAGGCGTGCCTTGCCCATGCGAGAGGTGATGGCTGCTGCGATCACCGTGGGACTGTATCGGTTTCCCACGTCGTTCTGTATGATCAACACGGGGCGTAGACCGCCTTGCTCACTCCCCACCACAGGGCTAAGATCCGCATAAAAAATATCTCCGCGTTTAACACTCATGATGTTCCACACTCCCAATTACATTTTTCTTGACAGGTATATTTTGCCTCACCTGTGGTGCGCTTAAACAGCCCACCCAAAGATTGTCCAATGGAATTTTTATCCGCCAAGGGAAAAGCACCGCTTGGGTGTCTCCCTTCTACAGTGTATTGTCGAAGTGGGTCGAGTGTGAAAAGGAGCAGGCGCATCATCAAACGAGCGCACAAGTTTGCCAAAGAAAAAACCGCTTTCTCCATCCCGGTCGACGGAAAAAGCGGTCTTTCTGTTTGTAATCTCGTTTGCGTTTTGTTCTGTGCTGACCGAGTCAGCCCCACACTTGGTTATGAACGTCTTTCTCTCTTGCCCTTCACACCGAAGATACGGCGCAAAAGCGGGGTGAGAAAAGCGGGTGAATGTAATAAAACGATCTTCATAACAGCCTCCGTTTCGATACTAATGGGATTTACCAAGCAATAAAATGCCTGCTGCGATCAGCGCCACCGCCTCTAAAAAGGCAAGGATATATCCCGGGAGCAAAAAGGAAAGGAATATACCCGCTCCGAAGCAAACGGCAGAGATACCGATGACCTTGCGAGCCCTGAACAAGCACATATCCTGCACCTCCGTTTCTTTCTCGTTCCATCATATGCCGAGAAGCGGCGCAAAGATACATTTTTGTGCCTCCTTTCGTATCTTTTTCCCCTCCCTCCCATATACTGAACACAGAATGGAGGTGGCGCAATGAGCGGAATAGCCGCCATGATCTCGTGGCGAGAAGGCGCCGTGGACTTTGAAGCCTTGCGGCGAATAGGGAAA
>SVTU01000113.1 GCA_015063655.1 Oscillospiraceae bacterium | reverse complement strand
TTTTTATATAGAACACCCTGCTCGCAGTCGCGCAGCTCTGCCGTTTGCGCCTCCATCTTGCGGCGGATACGGGACTCGGCGGCGGTGAGCAGGCGCAGAAGGTCAGACGCCCGTTGCTTGATGCGAATGTCACGGTCACGGCTCTCATAAAAATCGTCCAGCATACGTCCCGCACTCTCATACGGCACACGCTCCATACTGCCGTAGTGAAGCAGGTCGCAGAAGGCGTATTCCACGAGGCGGTCGCCGTCACGAATGACGGTGGGGCAAAAGCGATCCTCCCGAATATGTGCTACCACACCGTCAAAGGCTTTCCATAATAGCCCCCGTGGGATCAGAGAGAGAGGCGTGTCCGTTTTGCCCGTAGCTCGGTAGGTGATCTCCCGTGTCACGGTGGGAGCAAGCCCTGCATAGGTGCGCATGAGGTATTTGTCGGCGGAGAGGTCCCCGGGGGCTGAGGACAGCAGAGCGGTAAAATCCTGTTCCGAGACCGTCAGCGGATTGCGCTTGTCGCCCAGCGAGGGCAGAGAATACGTTCCACCCGCCAGAAGCTGACGCACCGAGTCAAGGGAGAAATCCGAGGTGCGCAGAGCGGAAATAATTTTTTTGTCGGCATCGGTGAAAATAAGATTGCTGTATTTGCCCATCAGCTCTGCGATCAGATATCGCTCGGTAGGGAAGCCCATCTCGTCCCGTGTTTCAAAGCCGAGAAAGGCCACACGGTCGAAGGACGCCTGCGAAATATGCACAAGCTTGGCACCCTGCAAATATTTGCGCAGGAGCATGCAGAACATGGGGGGATTTTGAGGGTTTTCCTTGCTTGCCGTGCAAAAGCCGATACGGGGGTTGTTCGCCCCTGCGTTGATGAGCAGGCGTTTGCCGCCCTCAAGGCTTCGCATCTGAAGAATGATCTCGTCACGCTCGGGCTGATATACCTTTTCGATGCGAGCGCCAAGTGCCAAGCGACGCAGCTCCTCCAGGGTGCAGGCCAGCATACCGGCATCAAATGCCATCGTTTCTCTCCTTATGCAAACATGGCTCGGTCAACGTCGTCAAGCGAGCCGAATACGAAATCGGGCTTGTCGGCCTCGTCGGCCGCCTCTACGTCAGCAGGCTGTGTCTCACCCGACAGAACGAGGGCTGCCGTTACACCGAATTTTTTGCCAAGGGCAATGTCGGTGTACAAACGGTCGCCGAAGATGCACATGTCGGCGGCATCCACGCCCGTTGCCTCGCAGATCATCTCCACCGTTTCACGGTAGGGCTTGCCGAAGTACGTGGGTACCTTGCCTGTGGAGGCGGTGACAAGAGCGGCGATCGCCCCGCTGTCGGGAATAAAGCCGTTCTCGGTGGGGCAGTTGAAATCGGGGTGTGTGGAAAGATATTCCGCACCGCCTCGGATGAGACGGCAGGCGTCGTCCAGCTTCTTATAGGTGAGGGTGGTATCAAAGGAGGTAACCACGATGTCGGCCTTCTCCTCGTCGCCCGTCAGCATGGGAATGCCCGCTTCGCGGAAATTCTCCACAAGCTCAGGCGTGCCAACCAGATACACGCTCTTGCCTGCACGGTGTCTCTTGAGGAATTCAATGGTGACGTCTCCCGAGGTCATGATCTCGTCGGCACGGGGCGAGAAGCCGAGGCGGGCGAGCTTTTTTTCATAGAAGGCGGTGGTGTGAGAGGCGTTGTTGGTGAAGAACAGCACCCGCTTGCCCTCGGCACGCAGACGGTCGATAAAGCGAATGGCGAAGGGGAAGGGGATGCCACCGAGATAAATGGTGCCGTCCATGTCAAAAACGAACAGCTTTTTGGCTTTCAGAAGGGAAATATCGGGGTTTTGGAAGTCCATGGCCATATCCTACCTTTGTTTTTGATAAAAATATTGTTTTTATTATAGCACATAGTTGCATTTTTTGCAAGAAGATGTTATAATTAAAGTAATTATTTTGTGATTGACCCTTAGAAAGGAGATCAAAATATGAAAACGGTAATTGGAATTGACGTTGGCGGCAGTACCACCAAGATCGTGGGCGTACACAGAAGAGCCGACGGTTTGCAGATGATCGAGCCGCAGTTTGTGCGGGCGACCGATGCCATTACCTCGGCGTACGGTGCGTTCGGTAAATTTACGATGCAAAACGGCTTGGCACTTTCGGATATCGCCAAGGTGAAGATGACGGGCGTTGGCTCTTCCTTTATCGATAAGCCCATTTACGGCCTCCCCAGCGAGAAGGTCAGCGAGTTTACCTGTGTGGGACTTGGCGGCCTGTATCTTTCGGGGCTTGACGAGGCTGTGGTGGTCAGCATGGGAACGGGTACGGCACTCATTCACGCCAAGCGTGAGGGGACGGTGACCAAAACCAAATATCTTGGCGGTACGGGCGTTGGCGGAGGCACGCTTGTGGGTCTGTCCCGCAAGATCCTCGGCGTAGACGATATCGATCACATCGCTCAGCTGTGCGAGGGCGGAGACCTCTCCAAGGTGGATCTGCGCATCGGGGATATCTCGGGCGACAATACCTTTCAGATCAACGATGAGATCACGGCCTCCAATTTCGGCAAGCTCTCCGACCTTGCCAACAAGCACGACATTGCCCTGGGCATTGCCAATATGGTGGCGGAGACGGTGGCAATGCTTTCGGTGTTTGCCGCACGAAGCTACGGCGTAGGGCAGGTGGTGCTGACGGGCAATCTTACCACGCTCCCCATGATCGCCAAGGTGTTTGACGGCCTTGAGGCCAATTTTGGAGTGCGGTTTATTGTGCCTGAGAATGCACAGTTTGCCACTGTGATCGGGGCCGCTCTCTCGGAATTTTGTGACGTACAGTAGGCTTGCTTTTTGCACGATTCCCTTGACAGAAGGGGATAACGGTGCTATAATAATATGGTATGCTAAAAAAGGCCGCCGCCGGGCGGCGCAGTGTATAGAAAGGTAAGGCAGTATTATGCAATGGACATCACTTAACGACCTTCGAGAAAAGTATCTCTCCTTCTTTGAGAGCAAGGGGCATCTTCGCTTGCCCTCTTTTCCCCTGGTTCCGATCAACGACAAATCCCTGCTTCTGATCAACTCGGGTATGGCACCCATGAAGAAATACTTTACGGGCGAGGAGATCCCGCCCCGCAACCGTGTGACCACCTGCCAGAAGTGTATCCGTACCCCCGACCTTGAGCGTGTGGGACATACGGCACGTCACGGTACGTATTTCGAGATGCTTGGAAACTTCTCCTTTGGCGACTATTTCAAGGATGAGGCCATTCCGTGGGCATGGGAATTTCTGACCGAGTGGTTGGAGATCCCCGAGGAGCTTTTGTGGCCGTCTATTTATGAAAATGACGAGGAGGCCTATGAGCTTTGGAACAAAAAGGTAGGCGTGCCTGCCGAGCGCATCGTGCGCCTTGGCAAGGCCGATAACTTCTGGGAGCATGGCTCGGGTCCCTGCGGCCCTTGCTCGGAGATCTATTTTGACCGCGGCGAGAAGTACGGCTGCGGCTCGCCCGACTGTAAGCCCGGCTGTGACTGCGACCGTTATATGGAGATCTGGAACAACGTGTTCTCTCAGTTCAACAATGACGGACAGGGCAACTATACCGAGCTGTCTCAAAAGAACATTGATACGGGTATGGGTCTTGAGCGGCTTGCCTGCGTGCTTCAGGGCGTGGACAACCTCTTTGAGGTAGACACGGTGAGAAAGATCCTCAATACCGTTTGTGCCATTGCGGGCAAGACCTACGGCGAGGACGCCAAGAATGACGTCTCCATCCGTGTGGTGACCGACCATATCCGCAGTGCTACGTTTATGATCTCGGACGGTGTTATTCCCTCCAATGAGGGACGCGGCTACGTGCTGCGCCGTATTCTGCGCCGTGCCTGCCGTCACGGAAAGCTTCTCGGCATTCGCCGTGCCTTCCTGTGTGAGCTGTGCGAGGTGGTGATTGGAGAAAACATCACCGCATATCCCGAGCTTGGCGAGAAGAAGAGCTACATTCTCAAGGTCATTGAGAATGAGGAAACACGCTTTGATGCTACGGTGGATGCAGGCTTGTCCATGCTGACCGATATCATTGCCGCCGCCAAGAAGGACGGCAAGAGCGTGATCGACGGGGCGGACGTATTCCGTCTGTACGATACCTATGGCTTCCCGATCGATCTGACCCGTGAGATCGTGACGGAGCAGGGCTTGTCTCTGGATGAGGACACCTTCAATGCCATGATGAAGGAGCAGAAGGAAAGAGCCAGAGCGGCACGCGGCAACGTGGGTGGCTGGGACGATAGCTCCAAGCTGATGCTGGAGAGCCTGGGTGCTACTCGGTTTGTTGGATATGAGGCGATGTGCGCCGAGGCGAAGGTCGTGGCCATCATCGTGGAGAACGAGGACGGCGCTTGTATGGTCGAGCAGATCAGCGAGGGCGACTTCACCCTGATCACCGACGAGACCCCCTTCTACGGAGAGGGCGGCGGTCAGGTGGGTGACAGCGGTATCGTGGAGCTGAACGGCGCCCGTGCTGTTGTGACCGATACGAAAAAGACCAATGGTGTTTATCTGCACATGTGTACGCTGGAGAACGGCACACTGAGCGTGGGTGATACCGTTACCATGCAGGTCGATGCCGAGCGCCGCCGTGCTATTATGCGTGCGCACTCCTCCTGCCACCTGTTGCAGGCGGCTCTGCGCCGTGTGCTTGGCTCTCACGTGGAGCAGGCGGGCTCGTACGTGGCCGAGGATCACGTTCGCTTTGACTTTACGCACTTTGC
>SVTU01000112.1 GCA_015063655.1 Oscillospiraceae bacterium | reverse complement strand
CCTGTCATAGGTCAGCAGGCCGTTGGTCTCATCCTCTACGTCACTCAGCTGGGTATAGACCGAGCCGCACAGCCCTTCGCTGACGGCGGGTATGACCTCGCTTCGGTACAGCGTATCGATTGCCTCGGTCAGAGCCTTGGAGCTGTCAAAGAAGCGGTAGCCGTATGGCTTGCCGGGGGAGAAGCTGTGACCGTCTATCTTGAGGACGTAGCCGCCGAATTCCGAGAGGAATACGGGCTTATGTGCGGGCTTGATGCGCACGGGCTTGAAATAGACGTGCAGGCTTTCCACGTCGCTGTGCGTGATGCCTTTGCGGGGCGTGAACCAGCCCGATACGCTGTCGATGAAGCGGGTGCTGTCCAGTCCACGTAGCACCGTATAGGCATGCTCGTGGTCAAACTGCCCCCATCCCTCGTTAAAAATGGTGTAGGCACATACCGAGGGGTGGTGGGCGACCTGACGGACGGTGCTTGCCATGCCGTCAAGAAAGGCCTTTCTGGATGCTTCGTCTCGGTGCATGCGGCGGTCGCTTCGCCTTTTAAGCCCCACCGTCGGCAGGGCGGTGTCACGGATAAAGGAATAGTGACCGTTGTTGACCATGTCCTGAAAGACCGTCATGCCGAGACGGTCGCATGCGTAGTAAAAGAGAGACGGCTCAACCTTGATGTGCTTGCGAAGCATGGTAAAGCCCATGTGCTTGGCAGCCTCAATATCCCGCACGTAGCCCTCGGGCGAGGCGGGTAGGAAGATACCGTCGCTGAAATAGCCCTGATCCAACAGCCCGTGGAAGAAATATGGCCGACCGTTTAGGCACAGACGTGCCTTGCCGTTGATTTGCCGAACGTCTAGCGTGCGCAGGGCAAAATAGGACGAAATACTGTCCTCGCCCACGCACAGCGTAAAGCGGTATAGATGCGGTGTCTCGGGCGACCACAGAATGGGGTCGTCCACCGTGATGCGTACCCGTCCCCCTTGGAAGGGCAGGGTGCGGTCGCCGCTTGGCAGGTGAAGCACAAGTGTGCCGTCGGGGCAGGCGGGGGCGTTCGTTTCGGCACACACCGTTGCCCCCTCGGTGTCGGCGGTGACGTGCAATTGCGTGACGTAGGTGGCGGGAACGCTTTCCAGCCACACCGTCTGCCAAATGCCGCTGACGGGCGTATACCACATGCCGCCTCTGTTGTGCTTTTGCTTGCCGTAGGGAAGAATGCCGTCGCCCAGCGTGTCGGTGACAACCACCTCAAGGGTGTTTTTCTCTTGCAGATAGGGCGTGATGTCAAAGGAAAAGGCGTCATAGCCGCCCCGATGCTCGCCAAGGCGCGTGCCGTTGAGCGTGACGCGGGCGACCTGATCGACGGCGCCGAAGTGCAATAGCACCCGATCTCGGCAAAAGCCGCAGGGCAGAGAAAAGCCTCGGCGATAGCAAAGGCGTGCGCCCCTCGGCGTGCGCCGTCCGATGCCCGATAGCACCGACTCGGGTACGAAGGGCACGAGAATGCGCTCGTCGTAGCAGGGGCTGTGATCGGTGCTGATGCCAAATTCCCATTCTCCGTTAAGACACAGATAAGATTGGCGCATAAGCTGCGGTCTTGGGTAGTCGCTCCAGGGTATCGAGCTCCCTTGGTCGTGTATCATCTGCTCCCCCTCGGGGGTGAATATCGTGATCGTTTGCTTGTCTTGTTTCATGGCAAAGCTCCTTATTTACGTTGACTGATGGCGGTAGGCGGAGGGGGATTGCCCCGTGAGCCGCCGAAAGGTGCGGGAAAAGTAATTGACGTCCTCAAAGCCCGTTTGTGCGGCGATCTGCGTGATGCCGTCCTCCGTCCTACGCAACAGCGTGCAGGCACGCCCTATGCGGTACTCGTTGACGTACGCCATGGCCGATTTGCCCGTGGCGGCACGGAAGATACGGCAGAAATGCCCCTCGGACAGATAGCACATGTCTGCAAGCTGACGGGTGGTGATCCGCTCGGCATAGTGCTTGGCCACGTACAGCTCCACCGAGTGGAAGCGCGCCCGAAGGAAGGAGCGGTTTCTTTGATCCTGCTCGCTGGGGGGCGTGACGGCGTAATGGCGGAGCAGGTGTGCTGTCAGGCGGTACATGTGGCTTTTTTGCATCATGTCAGCTCCGGGAAGCCCCGCCCCTTGCTCGCAAAACATCTCCTCAAAGCAGGACGTGACGAAGGGGTCACGGCAGATCAGATTGCCAAAGACCGCCCCCGCAGTGTCTACGTCGGAGAAAAAGGAGGGATAGACCAGGGCGCAGTAGTACGTAACGGCCCCGCCCTCACTCCTCATGGAGTGGATCTGTGAGCCGTTGACCACCACAAGGTCGCCTGCTCCCACCGCATAGGACTGACCGTCCAGTGTGACGGTACAGCTGCCGTCAAGGAAATACAAAAGCTCCAAATGCTCATGCCAGTGCGGCATCACACTGCCCTGATGATAGCGGGTGAGCTTGACGGAAAAATGATTTTGCAGGGGCGGTATGCTTTCATACAGTCGGCTGTCCTTTTGCGCTTCCATGGCCAAAACCCTCCAAATATCAAAATTGTGCTAATAAATGTGAAAAAACTCGTTGACAAAGGCACAGTTTTATTATAAACTAAAGGTGTCAGAAAAGCAATACACAAGATCAAAAAAATCAAAAAAGGAGTATGATATCCATGAAACTGGGAACGATCATTCGTTTTAACACCGTTGAAATGGAGGAGAAGATCCGCCAGGTCAGCGAGCTCGGCTTTTCCCACTGCCAGATCACCTGCTGGGATATGTCTCTGTATACCGAGGAGAATGCTAAGCGCATTCGCGAGGCATGCGAAAAATATGCTGTCAAGATCTCTACGCTGTGGTGTGGCTGGTCAGGCCCCACCGCCTGGAACTTTACCGAGGGACCCTTGGTGCTTGGCATCGTGCCTGTGGAATACCGCTTTGAGCGCATGAAGGACCTGATGAAGGGCTCGGACTTTGCTAAGCTTCTTGGCGTGGATAAGATCGCCACGCACCTTGGCTTCCTGCCCGAAAATCCCACCGACCCGAACTACCGCCCCGTGCTTGCCGCCGTGCGTGCCATTGCCAAATACTGCAAGGCGAACGAGCAATCCTTTATCTTTGAGACGGGTCAGGAAACGCCCACCACGCTGTTGCGCCTTATCGAGGATTCGGAGTACGACAATTTGGGTATCAACCTTGACCCCGCCAACCTTATCATGTACGGTAAGGCCAATCCCGTGGATGCCTTGGACGTGTTTGGCAAGTACGTGATGGATGTGCATGCCAAGGACGGCGATTATCCCACCTGCGGTGCCAAGCTCGGCAAGGAGCAGCCGCTCGGCCAGGGTAAGGTGAATTTCCCCGTGCTTGTGGCTAAGCTCAAGGAGCTGGGCTACGACGGCACGCTGATCATCGAGCGTGAGATCAAGGGCGATGAGCAGATCAGAGATATTAAAATGGCAAAGGACATGCTGGAGGAATTGATATGATAAGAGTGGGCTTGATCGGCGTGGGCGGCATCAGCCGTGTACACGTCAGAGGATATAACGAGATCGATACGGCAAAGCTGGTGGCCGCCGCCGACGTGCGAGGCGAGGATGCCAAGGGCTTTGAGAACATTAAGGATATGGGTATTCCGCTGTATACCTCGGTTGACGAGATGCTCGCAAACGAGGAGCTGGATATGGTGGATATCTGCGTACCCACCTACCTGCATACCGAGATGGTGCAGAAGGCACTTGCTCACGGTCTGCACGTTTTGTGCGAAAAGCCCGTAAGCGGAACGAGCGAGGAGGCGGCGCAGGCGATCGAGGCTGCCAAGAAGGCAGGCAAGTGCTACATGGTGGCACACGTGGTGCGCTTTATGAAGCCGTATATGTACTTAAAGAAGCTGGTGGAGTCGGGCGAGCTTGGCAAGCCTGTGCATTTCATGATGAGACGTTTGTCTTCCATCCCCCGCTGGAGCTTTGAGGACTGGATGCGAGATGCCAAGAAGAGCGGTGCTACGCCCATCGACCTTTCCATCCATGATATCGACTTTATTTACGACGTGTTCGGCGAGCCGAAGGACGTGAGTGCGGTATACCGTGCCATGACGGGCAAGGAGGGCTTTGCCAACAACGATTACGTGACCTCGCACCTGATCTATGATGATTTCAGTGTGGATATTACGGGTACGTGGTATAACTGCGAGCTTCCGTTCAGTGCCGAATTCTTGGCTATCTTTGAAAACGGCTATGCCGAGCTTCGCGGCAAGAAGCTGACCGTGAACGGTGAGGAGATCGACCTTGACACGCCCAAGGAGAGCGAGGGCGGAACGGGCATCAACATCACCTCGGGAAGCGGATATACCGATGAGATCGCCTATTTCGTTTCCTGCATTGAGAGCGGAAAGGCACCCGAGCGTGCCACGCCCGAAAGCGCACAGGGAACGGTGCGCCTCGTAGAACGCATTTTGGCAAACGCCAAGAGAGTATAAAATGAAAAAGCCGACAGCAAAGAGGAAAGCTCTTTTGGCTGTCGGCTTTTTCTAAAAAAACGATTTTGGGTGTTGCATTTTTTCGTGCAGTGTGGTATAATATAGCGGTAGTACCTACCCGTGGCACAGCTGGATAGCGCGCGAGACTCCGACTCTCGAGGTCGCAGGTTCGAATCCTGTCGGGTAGGCCATCAAAGGGCGATAAAAAAGATATCGCCCCGAAATCCCTTGAGAAATCAAGGGATTTTCGCTTTTTAAGGGCGAAATTTTTATGTTCGATTTTGTAGATGAAAAATGGGTATTTTCCGATACTGAAAGGA
>SVTU01000111.1 GCA_015063655.1 Oscillospiraceae bacterium | reverse complement strand
TGCCGCATGGTCATGCTTCGCACGCCGAGCACGGTGTTTTGGCGCAATCCTCTCTCGGAATGCTAAGAACGGGAAGGTGTTTAGATGGAGATGAGCAAGGCGTCCCTGCGGACGCTTGGCGTTCTGGGCGGTCTTGGCCCGATGTCCAGTGTATATTTTTATGAGATGCTCACCGCGCACACACGGGCGGCGTGCGACCAGGAGCATTTGAATATTTTGCTTTCCTCGTATGCCCACACGCCCGATCGCACGGCGTACATCCTCGGTGCATCCGAGGACAACCCCTTGCCCTGCATGCAGGAGCAGGTGAAGCGGCTGGTGGGGGCGGGAGCAGACGTGATCGCCATTCCGTGCAATACGGCACATTATTTTTACAGCGGCATTCAACATAGCACTCACGTGCCCGTGCTGAATATCATTGAGGAAACGGCACGCTACTGCAAGCACCTCGGCATAGGCCGTGTGGGCGTGCTTGCCACAGAGGGAACGGTGCGCTCAGAGGCGTATCGCTCGGTGCTGGAGAGAGAGGGTATTGCCTATCTCACCTGCTCCGAGAGCCAACAGAAAACCGTTTCCGAGATCATTTACGGGGCAGTCAAGCAGGGAAGAGAGCCTGATCTGGATGCCTTCCTTGCGGTGGCGGATGCGCTGACGGCTCAAGGCTGTGAGCGTATCATTCTGGGCTGTACCGAGCTGTCTCTGCTCAAAAAGGCCTACCGCCTCGGCCCTCGCTTTATCGATTCCTTAGAGGTTTTGACCCTGTGCGCCATTCTCGCCTGCGGCGGTGTGCCGCAGGGCTTTGATCACGATATGATGGAATATGCAAAAATGAAAGAGGTAACAAGATGCTGTTAAAGGAACTGCTTCAAGCCTTGCCCCAATACCGAGTCAATCCCTCCACCGAGGGGGATATGGGAAGCGTGGATATCGTTTCCGTTTGCTGTGATTCCCGTAAGGCGTATAAGGACTGTATGTTCGTGTGCATTTCGGGGGCTATGTCGGACGGGCACGGATTTGCCATGTCGGCCTATCAGCGCATGTGCCGTGTATTTGTGGCGGAGCGGGAGATCCCCGACCTGCCGAGCGATGCCATGCTGATCCTCGTACCCGATACCCGTATCGCTCTTGCGGTGCTGTCCGACACGTTCTACGGCCACCCCTCCCGCCAGATGCAGATCATCGGCGTAACGGGCACCAAGGGAAAAACTACGTCCTCCCTGCTCATCTATAACGTGCTGAATGCCAACGGCATTCCCACGGGCTACATCGGCTCTAACGGCGTTTCCTTTGACGATTATCATTTCAATACCATCAACACCACGCCCGAGAGCATCGAGCTGCATTACTACATGCGCCGTATGCTGGATAACGGTATTCGCACGCTTGTGATGGAGGTCTCCTCGCAGGCACTTAAGCTCCACCGTGTCTTTGGCATTCACTTTGACGTGGCCGTGTTCACCAACCTGCACCCCGATCATATCGGTGAATTCGAGCATCCCGATTTTGATGATTACATGAGCTGTAAGCACCGTCTGTTTACCGACTTCGGGGCTTCCTACATCGTGTATAACGCCGACGATCAGCACGCATCCGATATGCTGGTGGGAACGGGGGCGAAGGCCGTGGGTATCTCTACCGAGGACGAAACGGCAGATTTCTTTGCCGACCGCATCGCCTTCTTCCGTGCGCCCGGTAATATCGGCGTGTCCTTCGATTGCATGCACGAGGGCAGGCACAGACAGGTCACGGTGTCCTTCCCGGGGGAATTCAGCGTGTACAATGCCCTTACGGCCATTGCCGTGTGCCGTCGCTTCGGCCTGTCCTTTGACGAGATCGCCAATGCGATCCGCCTCTCACGCATCAAGGGGCGATTTGAGACCATCGAGCTGCCAAACGGCGCTACGGCCGTCATCGACTATGCGCACAACGGCGTTAGCCTCAAGGCGGCCCTGTCGGCACTTCGCATCTATTCGCCCACACGCTTGATCTGTCTGTTTGGCTCGATCGGTGGGCGCACCGTCATGCGCCGAGCCGAGCTTGGCCTTGTGGCGTCCCGAGATGCCGATTTTTGCATCATTACCTCGGATAACCCCGATGCCGAGCCACCCAGTGCTATCATCAGCGATATCGCCTCTTACTTCACGGCAGGCTCTTGCCCGTACGTGGCGATCGTGGACCGCAAGAAGGCCATTGAGTATGCCCTCGCACATTCCAAGAGCGGCGATATCATCCTCTTGGCAGGCAAGGGGCATGAGACGTATCAGCTCATCGGCGGTGTCCGTGAGCATTTCAGCGAGACCGAGATCATTAACGCCTACTGCGAAAAAATGAAGCAGGAAGCGCACCAATAAAGAAGGAGCTTATCCATGAGAATTCACTTGCTTCCCGAGAAGGGACAGTTTTATAAGGTCAATCTGCATTGCCATACCAATCTGTCGGATGGCCAAATGTCGCCCGAGGAGGTCAAGGATTACTATCGGTCGATGGGCTACGATGCCGTGTGCTTTACCGACCATGAGGTATTGATCGGCCACAAGGAGCTTTGTGACGAGCATTTTGTTGCCCTACACGGCTATGAGGTCGCCATCAAGCAGGATCTGTCGGCGCATACCGCCAGCTTCATGCCCGTCTATCACCTGAATTTGATTGCCGAGAAGCAGGATATGCTCACCATGCCCCGCTATTTCTTGCACAATCCGTCCATGCCCGGCCAAAGTCGTCACTATGCCGAAACGGTGGGGCAGTATGACCCCGAGGATATCATCGAGACCACCGTGTATGACCCCGAGTGGGTGGCCGATTACGTAGAGGCTGTGAGCAAGAAGGGCTTTCTTGTGACCTATAACCATCCCCAGTGGTCACTGCAGACGGGGTTGGACTATCTGGCACTGCGTGGCTTGCATGCCATTGAGGTGATCAACGGCGCATGCTATGGCGTCAATGACAATACCTCACTGCACTTCGAGCAGATGCTCCGTGACGGCATCGACGTGATCCCCGTCGGCGGAGACGATAACCACGCAAAGCCGCATTGCGGCCTGGCCTATACCATGATCAAGGCCGAGGAGCTGACGTACGATGCTCTGATCGAGGCCTACAAAAAGGGCGACGTCTACGCCAGCGAGGGACCCGAGCTTCGTGAGCTGTATATTGAGGACGATACGATCGTCATCAAGACCTCACCCGTGCAGGGTGTCTTCCTTATGTCCGAGGGACGGGCCGTCTCTAACGTGCGCTCCTATACCAAGACCTATACCGAGGTACGCTTCCCGTATACCCCCCAGCGTTACGGCCGTTACTTCCGCATCGAGCTTGCCGACGAGAGAGGCAGAAAGGCCTACTCACGTGCGTATTACGTAGAGGAGATATCATAAAACCCAAAGAGCTGTCTCAAACAGACGTTTGAGACAGCTCTTTTTGTATAACGAAAACCACAGTGCTGGTGGTTCCAAAAAGCTTTAGCTTTGCACAGTTTCCGCCGCAGCGGTAGGCTCCCCTGTGTAAGGGGAGCTGTCAGCGAAGCTGACTGAGGGGTTGTAGCGTCGCTTGCGACGCGCCACGAGCTCCAAGAGCTCGTGCGGATACGGAAATATTGAGAAACAATCCCTCCGGTCCCGCAAGAATGCAGAGCATTCTTGGCGGAGGTGCGAAGCACCGACCTACGTTACGCCCCCACATTCCGTAACAAGGTGTTCCGTTATGTGTTATTCCGTTTCGCAAAAGAATTCTACCGTTTCGCCCACAGGCCCGATGCAGAAGGCGATGCGGGCAGGGAAGGGGGGCTCGGATGAGATCACAATGTCCTTAGGCTCAATGGTGACGGCGTAGCCGTGGCGGCGCACCTGTTCAATGCAGGCATCTACGTCGGAAACGCTGAAGGCTACGTGGCGCAAGGCACCCTCACCGCATACGTCGGGCGCATTGGCAAAGATCTCAAGCAGACCTGCCCCCGTGTCCAGCATGGCGGCACTACCATCGCCCTCGCCCCACGTGCGCACGATGGGGAGACCTAACAGCGTGTTGTAAAAGAAAATGGTTTTGTCAAAGGCAGGCTTGCCGCAGGCCTTGAGCGCAATGTGATGAATGCCACGAATGACAGAGTTAGACATAGAAAAGCTCCTTTGCTTTTTTCTTTTATTATAGCGGCTCGTATGGTATTTGTCAAGCCGCCGCATGTCAAATGATCACCGATCTCGACGGAAAAACCGAAAAACGGCTATTGACAAAGCCCCGATTATTTGATATAATGGGTAGGCTGTTACGAGCAACGGCCGAATGCATACCGTGAATAACGGGGTGTGGCGCAGTTGGGGAGCGTTCCGAGCGCGCCTAAAGGCGAAGAAGCGAGGAAAAGCGAGTGGCAGCCGTCGCAGAGCGAGAGCAAAGGGATTTGCGAATTGCGATGCGGTAACGGCAACAGGAAGCGGCGCGGACAACAGCCGAAATGAATGAAAACAGAATAACGGGGTGTGGCGCAGTTGGGGAGCGTTCCGAGCGCGCCTAAAAGGCGAAGAAGCGAGGAAAAGCGAGTGGCAGCCGTCGCAGAGCGAGAGCAAAGGGATTTGCGAATTGCGATGCGGTAACGGCAACAGGAAGCGGCGCGGACAACAGCCGAAATGAATGAAAACAGAATAACGGGGTGTGGCGCAGTTGGGGAGCGTTCCGAGCGCGCCTAAAAGGCGAAGAAGCGAGGAAAAGCGAGTGGCAGCCGTCGCAGAGCGAGAGCAAAGGGATTTGCGAATTGCGATGCGGTAACGGCAACAGGAAGCGGCGCGGACAACAGCCGAAATGAATGAAAACAAAATAACGGGGTGTGGCGCAGTTGG
>SVTU01000110.1 GCA_015063655.1 Oscillospiraceae bacterium | reverse complement strand
TAGCTCCCGTATGTGACAATTTTTTGATAAAACGTGTAACTTTTTGGTAAAACCTATTCTTATGACGCAAATGTCAAAATATGCACAAGACACTTGTCAAGTGACGAGAAAAATGATATAATATAAAGGAGAGGGGGTGCAAGCCGTGGCAAAGCCGAAAATTGCAAGAGATGAGGCAAGCAAGGATAAGCGCATCCAAGAGCTGACGGAAGAAAATCGCAAGCTCAGAGCCGAGCTTTTGGCATTACAAAGCAAAACGGATGCCGACAAGCAGGACCACGCTTCCGATCCCGTCTATGAACGGATCGAACGCCAGATATTAGCACAAAAGCACTTCTCACACAATCATTATACCACATATTTGCTCTCTCGTGTGATGAATACGAAATTTTTTAAAATTTTTCGTAACGTTATCAACGTTGTCAGAAAGGTTTCCTTCATCCGCACGGCAATCAACGTTATCATATTCATTATGCTGTTTATCGCTTCGGGCGTCAGCATCGTGCTGACAGCCTCCACGCTTTTGATCTACGGCTTGGTGACCTTTACGGCAAGCTACGCCATATCCATGCTGACGCTCCTAAGCCATCACCGAACTACCAGGCGCATCCGTAAGCTAACGAAGGGAAAGAAGGTGTACGTGTTTTTCCCTTGCAAGCATGACCGACATGCCGATGGCTCGTTTGGCAAGAGATGGGCAGACAGCGTGGCCAAGGATGCGGGCAGTGTTGCCCTTGTGGTTTCTCCCTTCCGCTTTCGCTCGCCCGTCGATAACAGCCGCAGGCTGGTTATCACCTGCTATCAAAACGAAAGCGGCGTGATCATTTTGCGAAAGCATTACTATTTTCTTTTAAAGCGAAAAATTTTCCGTCATTCACATGACAGTATCATCGAAATATACTGATCAATTTCTTGGAAAGGAGCATGTATGATTCACTTCATTTACGGTGCATCGGGCTGTGGCAAATCGCATCATATCTTGGATAGCATTTGTAAGGATGCCCGCCGCGGCGTACGCTCCTTTTTGATCGTACCTGAGCAACAGGTTTTGATCAGCGAGCACAGCATTCTGAACGCCCTGCCTTCAGAGCATCAGTTCAACGTCGAGGTGCTCAGCTTCTCACGCCTGTATAACCGTGTGTGCCGTCAGTACGGCGGACTTGCCTATCATTATCTGACAAAGTCCATGCAATATTTGATGATGTGGGAAACACTAAGACAGCTCAAGCCCCTGCTTGAACAATACGGCGATCACGCCTACTCGGATATTGCGCTTACCGATATGATGCTCTCAGCCATGGCCGAATGCAAATCCTCGGGCATCTCGTCCTCCGTGCTTGAAAAGGCAATCAAGAGGTCAGACGAGCATACTGTTCTTCGTGCCAAGCTTCGTGATATCTCCCTCATCATGTCGGCCTACGAGGGCTTGATTCAGGAGACGTATTCCGATGCTGCCGACGATCTCTCAAAACTTGCCGTTATGCTGGACAGCCATACGTTCTTTGATAACAGCAGCGTCTATATAGATTCCTTCACCTCGTTTACCGCCACCGAGCATGCCGTTATTGACCGCATATTCGATCAAGCACCCAACGTCACACTCAGCATTCCGCTCTCACGGCCTCATGATGAGCAAATGTACACGGCAAGCATCCTGCGCTCTGAGGAAACACTCATCAAGAACGCAATCAAGCACGGAGAATTCTCCACAACGGTATTGGAGCGCAATCACCGTACCGCCCACCCCGAGCTTCTCTATCTATCACAGTCGCTATGGGCGTTGGATGCCTCCCCGTATGAAGGAGAGGCCGAGCATATCCATTTGACGCAATGCAAGCACGTTCACGACGAGGTACGAGCCGCAGCAAGGCAGATACGACTGTGCCTGATGTCGGGCTACCGTTGCTCGGAGATCGCCGTGATCATGCGGGATGCCTCCGCCTATCGGGGCATGATCGAGCCTGCTCTTGAGCAATACGGAATCCCCTATTATCTTTCGGACAAGACGGATCTGTCCGCTATGCCCATTGTGAAGTTTATTCTATCGGCCATCCGCATTCATATGTACGGTTGGCATTCCTATGATGTCATGTCCCACATCAAAACGGGCATGTACGATATTCCACAGCATGATATCGATCTGTTTGATCAGTACGTTACCGTTTGGAGCATTCAGGGTAAAGATTTTCAAGGTAACGATTGGGATATGAACGCCGACGGCTATGCCGACCGAGCCTCGGCCAGAGGCAATACGATCGTCGATGCCGCCAACAGTGTTCGCCGTGCTTTGGTTGACCATCTCACGCCCTTTTTTGCCGCTTTGTCCTCGGCCGACACCTGCGCAGCACTTTGCCGAGCCGTGTATGCCTTCTTGGAAGCCTCAAGAGTTAAGGAGCGGCTGCATGCGCTTGCCCTTCGTGAGGCAAAGGCAGGCAATATCAAGGAAGCGACCGAGCTTGATGCCGTATACAAAACCACCGTCAACACCTTAGCGGAGCTTGGCGAGGCTCTTGGAAACGAGCCCATGGAAGCTGATGAGTTTGCTGAGCTGTTGCGTGTGCTGTTCTCCAAGACCGAGATCGGAACCATTCCATCGGCCATGGACCAAGTCACCATCGGCTCTGCCTCCACCGTACGTCTCAACAATCCCAAATGCGTTCTTGTACTCGGTCTGTGCGAGGGCGACTTCCCTGCCACGGTAACCGACATAGGGTATTTATCAGGGCGTGACCGTGAACTTTTGTCTCAATACGGTCTTGTCCTTTCGGGCAATGAGGCCGAGAGGTCGTCTGATGAATATCTGTACGTTTACCGTTGTTTTACCCAACCGTCCGAGGAGCTGTATCTTTACACGTTGTCCTCTGAGCTTAGCGGAAAGGTCAAGCGTCCCTCCTTGCCCTTTTCCCGTGTACGCCACCTCTTCCCATCGCTAAAGCTGCATCACTACGATCCCGAGGATACCGCAGTCCTGCCCATAAGCCCTGACGGGGCTCTTGAGCTGTACCGCAGTACCGATAATCAAGCCTTGCATCAGCTTCTTTTCGAGGCGCTTGCCAACACTCCGTATGCCCCATATGATACAGAAAACGAGCCTTTTGACAGTGAGAACTGTGCACTGTCCCCCGCTCTTGCAGACGAGGTATTCGGCAAGCACATGAGCCTGACGCAATCTAAGCTCGAAAGCTATGCAAAATGCCAGTTCCATTTTTACTGCCAATACGTCCTACATCTGCGTGAGGATCGTATGGCCCGATTCCGCGAAGTAGAGATCGGCACGTTTATCCACTACGTTTTGGAGCAGCTCGTGCGTCAGATCGTGGACGAGAATGGCGTCCGTGAAGAGATTGACGATGAAGAGCTTGAGCAGCTGACACGCCAAACGGTTCGCTCTTACATGAAGACCGTATGTCCGCCAAAGCTGCTGTCAAGCGGACGCATACGCCACCTCAGTGCAAGGCTTCGAGCCCTTGCCGTTCTGCTTTTGAAAAACCTGATGGCGGAATTTCGCTCATCGGATTTCAGGCCCTCTGCCTATGAATATAAGACAGACGGAAAAGACGGACGGTGTCCCCCGCTGACGTTTGTACTCAAGGACGGAACCGAGGTAGATATGAGCGGTGTGATCGACCGTGTGGACGTATACCGAGAGGGCCATGAGGTCTATATCCGTGTTGTGGATTACAAAACGGGCACCAAAGATTTTTCTCTTTCCGATATCGAATACGGCTTGAATATGCAAATGCTTTTGTATTTGTTTACGTTATGCGCCTCTCCATCCAAGGGCAATACCCATAAGCCTGCCGGTATCGTTTACGTATCCTCAAACATTTCAAGCATTGATCTTAACGGCTTTACCGATGAGGCATCCGTCACGGCAGACGCCATGTCCGAGCTTAGGCGCAGGGGACTGCTTTTGGATGACAAGGAGATGCTTTTGCATATGAATCACCACCTTGATCCTGCGTTTATCAACAACATCAAGCAAAAAAAGGACGGTACGCTCAGCGGCAATGCTCTCACCTCACCCGAACGATTTGAGGAGATCCGAGAGCAGATGAGTCAGGTTATCGTAAGGATCGCCGAGGAGATCAAAAAAGGCTCGGCGCATGCCAAGCCCTTAACCTTGGGGGATCGCTCCCCCTGTACCTACTGCCCATACCACCCGATATGCCGACGCAAAGGAAGCTGACCCATGAGCAAATCAAAAAAAACTCTCTATTACGATTTGGCCGTATGCGAGCTTACCGAAGCTCTACATTCGACCCTTCGCTCTTATCTTGCCACCTTTCCAACCCTTCTGACCTCGTTTTCCACCGTGAATAAAGAGCAAGGAAAGGCCATGATGAGACAATACCGCATCGCCAGCATCCAAATTGCCGACATCATAAGCAAGGCAGACGAGCTGAATGTTTTACTTTGCCGTGCCCTTCAGACAGCAGACAAAGAACAGAACACGTTAAAAACAGAGCGTCTGATTCAATGCTTAAGTGCCTATGAGGCGTGGAGAGTGCGTATGCTGTCTCTCTTAGAAGAAACGGAGAAACACAATATGGAAGAGGCCCTTTGCGAGCATCCTCACACGCTTCAGCGACGGATCATACAAATGCAAGAAGCCACAGACCAATGGAAAGGACAGGTACTACATGAAGACATATCTTCTTTCTCTTGACCAAGGAACAACATCGTCCCGATGCATCATCTTTGATGAAGCTTGCCGCATCGTTGCCATGGCGCAGAAGGAATTTGCCCAGCATTTTCCACGTGAAGGCTGGGTTGAGCATGATGCGATGGATATTTGGGAATCTCAGCTCTCCGTAGCTAAGGAGGCCATAAAGAA
>SVTU01000109.1 GCA_015063655.1 Oscillospiraceae bacterium | reverse complement strand
CCACATCATTCGAATAGGACTGACAACCAAAATTGCCAAGACGGGCACCTCTCTCGGGAACAGCGATCCTTTCCGTTGAACGGATCACACACATCCGCATCGGATCAAAAAAGAAGGAATTCAAAGTATGGAACGGTCAAAACAATGAGAGCAATGGCATTTTTAAAAAGAATCGCCTTTTTTTACCAAGTGGTTTCATACTGCGATGGAGCAACGCCCGTATGCCTCTTGAAATCCCGTGAAAAATCGTACAGATTGGCATAACCGAGGGAGAGGGCAACGTCCGTTAGCGTACCGTGGTCGCTCCTCAGCATCTCCTTTGCCTTGCGGATGCGCAATTCATGCACGTAGGCGATGGGCGAGATCCCCATGATCTCGGTGAACAGCTTGCGGAAATACACGGTGGACATCCCTGTCATCTCGGCCAATGCCTCGTTGGTAACAGGCTTATCGTAATGCTGCGAAATATAGTCAAGGGCAGGGGCGATCCTTTGCTGCTTCTCCGTTGGCAGGTACGCCTCTCGCTCCGTCTGCGCCAGCATCAGTAGCAGCGTATAGGTATCCCGTATGCTCTCCTGCTCCGCCAGAGGCTTTTTGAGGTTTCGCTGATACTCCATGCTCTTAAAGATATTTAAAAAACGCTCATGATTTTTGACGTAAAAGGAGAGCGGCTCGGGGTGCATCAGCTCGGCATCAAACTCAACGATGGAATAATGCCCTGCCCTTCTACACAGCCACTCATACGAGCAGCCGTGCGGCAGTATCACCATGTGAGAGGGATTGGACACGATGGCCTTCCCGCTTGCGGTATAGACCGTCTCGCCCTCATATTTCAGCACGATGGCCCAGCGGGCACGGTTCTGATTTTTCGACTTACTGTTCTCGGGGTTATACATGGTGGATACCGAACGCACCTTGGTTATGACCAAATTTGATAAAATATCCTCATACATATCGAACACCATTCCTTTACTATATCATAGATACATTATAGCACAAATCGGTAAATGGCGCAAGATATTTTGTATCATTTTTGCTAAATGATAGCATTTTTGATATTGACGCACAGCACAGCATATGCTACACTGTGCTCGGAGGTGATGTATATGATCAAAATATCTAAGCTGCAAGCACCCGCCGTAGCAGGTGTTGTCAAGGCCAAAAACGCAAAAAGTGCCATAGCGGAAATCAAAAACTGTCAATATGACCGAGCCAACATGATCGACCTGCACATGCCTTGCCTTGAGGACACGAGCATAGAGGCATTGAAGAACATAATTCAATCAACCAAGCTCCCCGTTTTGGCATTGAATTACAATAACACATACGAGGGAGCCGATGCGGGCTATACGGAGGAGGCTCGTGCCGAAAGCTTTCTGCGTGCCGTAAAGGCAGGTGCGGCAGGCATTGATATGCAGGGGTATACCTTCCATCTTCCCTCAAAAAAGGATTTCTGCGGAGAGGACAAGTATTCCTTTACCAAGGGAAATCCCAAGGAGGTCGTAACCGACAAGACCGTTATTGCCAAGCAATGCGAGCTGATTGACAAGGTTCATTCTATGGGGGCTGAGGTACTGCTCTCCTGCCACCCCGGAATTCCGTTGACTTGTGAACAGGTAACGGAGCTTGCGCTGTTTTTGATGGAGCGAAAGCCCGACATCCTCAAAATTGTAACCAAGGCCGAAACAGAAGACGATATGCTTGAGGCTTTGCGCACCATGCGCATACTTAAGCGAGAGCTTCCCATTCCCGTCAGCTACCACGCCAGCGGCAAGGCAGGTATGCTATCCCGCATGATCAACCCAATTCTTGGCTCTCATATCGCTTTTTGTGTAGATCGGTATGACAGTGCCAGCACCATGGAGCAGCTTGACCTTCGCACGGTCAGAAGCATAATAGACAACGTCCGAAGCATCACGGGCGAAATCAACGGATAAAGACTAATCAAAAAGGAGAACAAGATTATGAAAACCAAACAGATTTTATTTACCGCCGTTCATAAGGCGGAGCTAGTGGAAACGGAGATCGAATCCCCCGTCGGTAACGAAGCCTTGGTCAAAATGGAATACACCGTGGTCAGCGGCGGTACGGAGCGAGCCTGTCTCATGGGTATGAATAACACATCGCAAAAATTCCCGCAGTGTCTTGGATATTGCGGCATCGGCCGCGTCGAGGAAATCGGGCCTGAGGTCAAAAGCCTCGCCGTCGGCGACCGTGTGCTGGTCTACCACGGCAAGCATCAGGTATACAACGTGCGTCCCGAGCATAAGCTCACCAAGGTAGAAAACGATGATATTCCCTCAGTTGAAGCGGCCTTTGTGATCATCGCCTCTATGGGACTTGGCGGCATGCGCAAGCTGGAGCTGGAGCTTGGCGAAAGTGCGATGGTCATGGGCATGGGTCTGTTAGGCATCTTTGCCTTACAGTTCTGCCGCCTCAGCGGTGCATATCCCCTCATTGCCGCCGATCTGAACCCCGAACGCCGTGCGCTTGCCCTGAAGCTTGGAGCGGACTATGCTTTCGACCCGTCAGCTCCCGATTTCGTTGAGCAAGTAAAGGCGGCGACAAAGGGTAAGGGCGTTCGCGCGACTGTTGAGGTCACAGGTGTGTCTGCCGCTATGAAGCAGGCGCTTGAGTGTGCTTCTTGGATGGGCAGAATATCTTTGCTCGGCTGCACTCGCGTTTCGGATTGTGCCGTTGACTACTATCAACAAGTACATAGACCCGGTGTCAAGCTTATCGGAGCGCACAATCTTGTTCGCCCGAAGGTAGAGTCCTATCCGCATCACTGGACTCATCAGGACGACTGCAAGGCTATCCTTGATATGATCGCCGCAGGACGCGTTCAAGTTGCCCCTATCATCTCCCGTGTAGTGTCCCCCGCGGATTGCACCGAGGTCTACAACCAGCTCTGCGACGACCCCGCCTTCCCCATGGGAACCGTATTTGATTGGAGAAACATCCAATGAAAAAAATCAAAATCGGACAAATCGGCATCGGCCATAACCACGGCCATGAAAAGCTGTTGGCGGTGCAAAAATTCCCCGAGCTGTTTGAGGTCATCGGCTTTGCCGAGGAAAACGAGCGTTGGATTGAAAGGCGAGGGGAGAAAAAGGCCTACGTGGGTCTGCCCCGCCTCAGTGTTGAAGAAATCATTGCTCGCTCGGACGCCATTCTCGTGGAAAGCGACGTATGGGACCTGACCAAGTACGCCAAAATGTGCGTGGATGCGGGCAAGCATATCCACATGGATAAGCCCGCGAGCGGTACGCTTGAGGATTACAAATACGTGCTTGATACCGCCAAGGAAAAGAATTTAGTGGTACAGCTTGGATATATGTACCGCTACAACCCCGCCGTGCTGAAATGCTTTGAGCATATCAAAAACGGTGATCTTGGTGAGATCTATTCCATCAACGCCGAAATGAGCACTTGGCATAACCCCACATATAAGAAATGGCTCACAAATTTCGGTGGCGGCATTATGTATATTCTCGGAAGCCACCTCGTTGACCTTATCGTCTACATACTCGGAGAGCCCCAAAAAGTGACAAGCTTTCTCAAACACACGGGGCTTGACGGGGTGGATTTTGAAGACAACAATCTAGCAGTTCTCGAATATGACAAGGCTCTTGCCCGTATCTTCGTGTCCTCCGTAGAGGTCAACGGCTTTGGCAGACGTCAGCTTGTGGTGTCGGGAAGTAAAGGAACTGTCAATATCTGTCCCCTTGAACGCCCGATGACGATGACTTACTCCGACACCTCGATTGCGGTCTACGGCTGCACCGATAAGCATATCGAAATACCCTGCGAGGACAATACCCTCCACGGCAGATATGATGATATGATGCAAGATTTTTACGCTTATATGATAGGAACAAAAGAAAATCCATTCTCCTATGAGCACGACTATCTGGTACAAAAGGTATTGAATGAGATCGTAGGAGGTGTTCGGTTCCATGGCAAAAATATCGATTAAAAACGGGCGTGTGTGGGACGGTGAGCATTTTCTTGACGCCGACGTGTTGATCGACGGAAACACGGTTGTAAGGGTCGCCCCCGATATCACCGAGGAAGTCTCCTTCTGCTACGATGCCACAGGACTGCTCGTGTGCCCCGGGCTTGTGGATATTCACATGCACATGCGAGGGATTTCGTCCGACAAGTACGGCATTGACCCCGCCATTGCCTGCTATCCCTTCGGCGTGACGGCGGCAGCAGACGGCGGCGCGGCCTACGGTGACAAGACACTGCTTGATACCTTTATGGTCAAAAACGTGGTCTTTGCCTCGGCGGGCATTCACAACAACGATATTGACCTGTCACGGGTAGAGGAGCGCCTTGGCCGATACGGTGACAAGGCCGTGGGCGTTAAGTCCTATTTTGATACCACCGTGTCCGAGGTGTCGGATATATCGCCGCTCCGCAAGCTCTGTGAGTTTGCCCACGGGCGGGGGCTTCGTGTGATGGTGCATTGCAATCACTCTCCCACACCCATGGCAGATATTTTGGCTCTGCTCGGAGAGGGTGATATCCTCACGCATGCCTATCACGGCGGTGTGCACAACGCCTCAAAGGACAGCTTTGAGAGCGTAAAGCAGGCCATGGCTCGGGGTGTAGTGATCGACCTTGGCATGGCGGGCTACGTACACACGGACTTATCGGTGTTTAAGCAAGGCATCCTTAACGGTGCCGCCCCCTACACCATCAGCACCGATATTACCAAGAGCAGTGCTTACGTGCGAGGCGGTCGCTATGGGCTGACGCTGTGCATGAGTATCGCACGGGCGCTCGGTATGGCGGAGGAGAACGTGCTTCTCGCTGTAACGTCCCGTGCCGCCAAGGCTCTTGGCAAGGAAAACGAATGGGGCTATCTG
>SVTU01000108.1 GCA_015063655.1 Oscillospiraceae bacterium | reverse complement strand
GAATATATAAGAAAAAGTACGGGGCAACATGTATTACGACACGGTAGACATGTAAACAGAAAGGGTATAGTAGAACCAACTCATTATCATTGGAAGAACCTTATGACAAAGGGACTGTCAAAAAAGAAACGAGCTGGTATTTATTACTATGAAAAATATGGAAATACTTGTGCACGATATAGTAAAGAATCTCACATAAGACCTTTTAAAACGAGGAGAAAGGAAAAATGACCCTAACCGAATTATCTTATCAGTATAATTTTCATGATTGCGACGTGTTCCTCCCCTTTGACGTGTGCGGAGACGCCATAACTGTCACGTTTGATCTGGCGAAGCATATGCAATATGATGATCGGTTTGATCGCAAGCATATGATGGAGAATACGACGGATCACTTGATTGTGAAGTTGAGGTTTTTACATTGTGCGGATATACAAGCCGTGGAATGGTCGTATGCGGAGAATAAAAAGATAGCAAAATTAAAAAAAGTCAATGAAAAGGTGACAAGCGTGGAGGCATTCAATCAAGATTTATTCTTGAACTCTGTGGCATTCATCGGAGAAGACAGGCTGTCCTTTATGTTTGAGGGAGACCCCAATTTGGGCGGTGAAATATGTTTTTCGCCTTTGGATATCGAGATTATAGAAGAAAGATTGGTTGACGAAAAAGCATTTGATGAGATGTGCGAAGCATTGGAATAGCTCCCGCATCCCGCCGAGTACGATAAATATTTTAATCTGTAAGATAAACACGGGCGCATCTCGCAAGAGATGCGCCCGATGTGTTTGGCGTTATGCTTTTGTTGTATAATGATATACACCGCCGTCTACGGTTTCCTTGTAGCCGTTGGGAAGCGTGATGTATGCCTTAGCCCCATCGGGGACGGTAAACTCAAAGTATACCTCGTCGCCCTTGTAGTACCAATGGCTTTCGATGTGCCCGCTGAGGGTATCCAGGGTGCAATCCACGTGCTCCAGGGCACGGCATGGCTTGGGAGAGAGCGTGAAGGTGCGATAGCCGGGATCCTCCTCGGTGGCGGTGATACCTGCCGCCACGCCGTAGAGCCAGTCACAGACTGAGCCATAGGCGTAGTGGTTGAAGGAGTTCATGGCGGTGCTCCAGAAGGAGCCGTCCTCCTTGATGCTGTTCCAATGCTCCCACATGGTGGTGGCACCGTGCATAACGGAATACAGCCACGAGGGAGAACGCTCCTCAAGCAAAAGCTTGTAGGCAAGCTCGGTCTTGCCCGCCTCGTTCAGCACGTGCAGGATATACGGCGTGCCAACAAAGCCCGTGGTCATCAGATCACCGTATACGTGGATCAGCTCCTCAAGCTTGTCGGCAAGAGCGGGACGCTCCTCGTCGGTGCAGAGGTCAAAGTGAAGGATCAGCACCAGAGCTGTTTGCGTGATACCCTTGCGCACGCTGTCAACAGGGGTCTTTCCGCTTACGGACTCCGTGAGCGGAAACTCCTCGCGTGGCATGCCGTTTTCCATAAAGTATTCACGGAATTTTGCCTTGATCTTGGCATGCAGCTCACGGTATTGGCTCATATCCTTGCCAAGTACCTCGCCTGCCCGCACGAGCAGGTCGATGGAGTGGGCAAAGAAGGCAGAGGCGATCAGGTCGTTGGCGGTAGCACCCACGTAGGAATCCTCGCCTGCGTCCATGGCCAACCAGTCGCCGTAGTGGCGTCCGCCGAGCCACAGATATTCCTCAGAGCCTGCGGAATGCTGGTATTCCACCCATTTGGTCATCATATCAAAGTTGTCGGAAAGGAAGCTCTTGTCGCCATAGGCACGGTAAAGCTCCCAGGGAATGATGGTGGCGGCATCACCCCAAGCGGCGGAGATGCGGGTGCTGTAGCCGTCCTTGACGTATTCAAAGGTGTTGGGAATAATGCCGAGCACAACGCCGTTTGACAATTGGTCGGCACGCATGTCGCCAAGCCACTTGCGGAAGAAGGAGCGCACGTCGTAATTGAGGGCAGCCGTGCGGCAGAAGACTTGGGCGTCTCCCGTCCAGCCAAGACGCTCGTCACGCTGCGGGCAGTCGGTGGGAATATCCAAATAGTTGCTCTTTTGTCCCCACACGGTGTTGTGGTAAAGCTGATTGATCTTGGGGTTGCCGCAGGAAAAACGCCCCGTGCGGCGCATGTCACTGTGAACGGCGATGGCACGGATGTTGCTAAGGTCGACCTCTACGTTTGGATACTCGTCTAAGCGAATGTAGCGGAAGCCCTGGAAGGAGAAGGTGGGCTTGAAGACGTTCTCCTTGCCGTCGCATACGTACGTCATGAGATTCTTGGCACTGCGGTAATTCTCGGTATAAAAATTGCCGTCGGCATCCAGCACCTCGGCGTGTGTGATCACGATCCGCTCACCCGCCTCGGCCTTGATGCGAAACTCCACGTAGCCCGTCATATTCTGCCCAAAGTCAATCACACGCTCGCCCTTGGGGGTGGTGAACAGGGAAATGGGGGCAAGGCGCTCATGCTCGGTGATATCCGCACCCTGCTGGGGAATAAGGGGGTAGCCTGCGGCCTCAGGGTCGGGCACAGCGTGCCCAAGCTCTTGGACCTTGTGAAGCAGATTGACCGTTTCGCCGTGGTAAATATCGGAATACTCGATGGGGGACGTCTGCACGGTCCAGCTGTCATCGGTGACAATGCTTTGTGTGCCGCCGTCAGCATACAAAATGCTGATCTCTGCATTGACGGCATAGCGTTCGGCATAGCAGTGTATATTGTCACGGTAGCCGATGGTTCCCACCGCCCAACCCGGAGCGGCGGTGATGGATAGCGTGTTGTTGCCAAGGAGCATGGGGGTCAGGTCATAGGTAACATATTGCGTACGCCGACGGTAGCTGGTGAAGCCGGGTGTCAGCACGCCACGACCAAGCTTTTGGCCGTTGAGGCGAGCCTCAAATAAGCCGATGGCACTGACACAAAGCGTGACGCTTGCCACGGCACGGGAGGGGGCAAAGTGCTTGATAAAGCTGACCGAGGCAGAGCCCATGTCAACGGGAGAGGTGATAAAGTTCTGTGCGTTCATAGCAGACCTCCGTTTGATTGTGGTGCTTTCATTGTATCACGCCCCGAGTGCTTCGTCAAGAGGGGAAGAGAATAAGTCAATTTTGGACACGGAGAAGGTCAAAAAAGAGAAGGGTATCGTCGTGGCATGGCTATGCGTGGTGCTTGCTTTGTGACATTATGACGAATTTGGGGTATAATTATTTTGTATTGTCATTGACTTTGCCGATCCTTTTTGCTATAATGGGTCTCAAATGTTTCAAAAAAGGAGAGGTTATAAATGGGTGATATCGGTATTTTATTTGAGCCAATGACACAGATCATTTGGCAACAGATCGTGATGTGGCTGATCGGCGGCGTGTTGATCTTTTTGGCGATCAAGAAGAACATGGAGCCAACGCTTTTGTTGCCCATCGGCCTTGGTACGATTTTGGTGAACTTCCCCCTGTCGGGTGCGCTTGAGCCTATCCAAACGCTCTATGAGGCAGGCATTGCCAACGAGCTGTTCCCGCTCTTGCTGTTCATCGGCATCGGCGCCATGATCGACTTTGGCCCTGTGCTGTCCAACCCCAAGCTGATGCTGTTCGGTGCGGCGGCACAGTTCGGTATTTTCTTTACGCTGTGCATGGCGTCCATCTTTTTCCCCAATATCAAGGATGCGGCCTCCATTGCCATCATCGGTGCGGCTGACGGGCCTACCGCCATCAGCGTGGCCAATGCCATGGGAACACCCTATGCGGGGGCGATCACCGTGGCGGCCTACTCGTATATGGCGCTTGTGCCGATCATTCAGCCCCCTGTGATCCGATTGCTGACCACCAGGAAGGAGCGCCTCATTCGTATGCCCTACAAGGGAGCCTCGGTCTCCAAGACCACGCGCATCCTGTTTCCCATCTTCATTACTGTGCTGTCGGGTATTTTCGTACCCAATTCCTTGGGGCTGGTCGGCTTCTTGATGTTTGGTAACCTCATCAGAGAATGTGGCGTGCTGGATTCTCTGTCCGCTACCGCACAGAATGCCCTTGCCAATCTCGTTACCATTTTCCTTGGTATCACGGTTGCCTTCCAGATGCAGGCAGAGAAGTTCCTGCACCCCGCCACGCTTCTGATCCTGGCACTTGGTCTTGTGGCCTTTATCATGGATACGGCAGGCGGCGTGCTGTTTGCTAAGTTCCTCAACCTCTTCCTTAAGAATAAGATGAATCCCATGATCGGTGCGGCAGGTATTTCTGCCTTCCCGATGGCGGGCCGCATCGTTCACAAGATGGGCCAGGAGGAGGACAATCAGAATTTTTTGTTGATGCACTCTATGGGTGTCAACGTATCGGGACAGATCGCCTCGGTCATTGCAGGCGGCCTGATCCTCGGATTCTTTTCGTAAGGAGGGCGTCTGACGATGAAATACATAACGGCTTTTCATTCGCTTGAAGCAACCGAGCAGGTAGAGCAGAGCGTCTCGGAGATGTTTGGCGAGATCGTGAGTAATTTTAACCCTATGGGCTTTGTTGAGAGCCTGAAATATATGGGTATCGGCATGCTGGGCATCTTTATCGTTATGGGGGTTCTGATTGCGGGAACGGCAGCGCTCAATAAGCTGACTCAAAAGAAGGACAAGGAATAACGCTTGCCGTCATAGTTGATTAGATAATAAAAAGGGGCTGTCTCAAATGTCGATTTGAGACAGCCCCTTTAGGGGATAGGCAGATTTGAGCAAGAAGCGTCGTTCTCGGGGACGGAAGGCGTACAAACAGCCTGAATGGGCTTGAACCAATAAGCCTCTCGGCCATTCTTTTTCGTACCTTTCGGCGTGAGGCGGCTTGAAAAGTCCTCACTTTCCTGCGCCGTCTCCCACCAAAATTTATCAAAAAAGAATGACCGAGAGGTGC
>SVTU01000107.1 GCA_015063655.1 Oscillospiraceae bacterium | reverse complement strand
CGCCCGAGTTTATCCGTTCCTTGCACGACGTGGATGCCACCGAGATCTATAATACGGTGTCGGGCATGGGTGAATCCTTCCGCCCCGATTCCTCTTTGCTTTTGGACATGCTGGCACTGGGCGGCGTTACGTTCCCCACGGTGGCGGCAGACGATTCTCATTTCTATACGGGTGATGAATGCGTTTCTTATATCATGGCGGAGTGCGACCCCACCGACCCCGAGGATATCAAGCGCGCCATCCGTGAGCGCCGCTTCTACGCTACGCAGGGCCCTGAGATCCATTTGAGCCGTGAGGGCAACGTTTACCGTGTGGATTGCTCGCCGTGCGCCCGTATCGTATTCGTATCAAACTATGCGTGGGCTAAGTGCGTGACCGAGGGTGAGGGTCTGACGTATGCCGAATATACGCTTCGCCCCGATGAATATATGCTTCGTGCCTACGTCGAGGACGGGGCGGGACACACGGCTTGGTCAAATTACGTTAACTGAAAACCGATAAGGAGCTTACCATGAGACTGTCAAAATCCAGTTCCTTTATTTACCAAACGCACGGCATGACCCTTGGCGGTATGGAATGGGATGCTCCAAGCCTTGCGGAATACGCCGAAAGGGTTTGGCTGGTCAACGCCCGTTGCCTTGAGGCTGCCGCCATGATGGGGGCGAAATGTATGGTCATGCACCCCGCCAACCTGCCGCATGATCCGCTTTACCTGCGAGCTTGGCCATGTGCTGTTGGCTAAGGCGACTTAATCCATCACAAAAACGGAGTTCAAGACATGAACTCCGTTTTTGTGATTATATCCCGTACGTCCCCGTCGAGGGGTCCTCAAAAATACCGATCTCTGGCGTAGCGAAGGTAAACACCACAAAGAGCAGGGCGATGGCGCAGAGCAGGGCAATGGCGAGCCTTGAGTTGCACCTCTTTGTGCCGCCTTGAAGCCGCCGTGCTTCGTAGATATAAACCGCGGCGGCAGAGAGGAAGAAGATCACAACGTTGATCCAATCGGGCGACATGCCGACAACCCCGTTATAGGTATAAAAGAGAACGGGGATCAAGCCAAGACCCAAGAGAATACCGTATAGCTTGATACACCAAAAGTCCTCACGGCTGCGGAAGAAAAGACTTTGCACGGCGGCAAAGAGGAGCATCGGCCAAAACAGCAGCTTCATATGCTCCCAGGTCGATTCATTGATGCCCGCAATGGGGGCGATCCATGCCGCCTCGCCCAGCCATTCGTATACAAAATGCAAAAGGGTACCGAACAGAGATGTTACCCCAAAGCCGAGCCACTGCCAAAGCCTTACAGAACGCTTCATACCATCACCTACCAAAGAGTATTTGTAACAAGTATATTCAAAAAAGGGGCAAGCTATGAAGGAAATCCTTGGACTTGACTTGATGGCGTAGAGCATGGTGCGGCATGATTTGCATATAGACCTTGAAAAACGGAAAAGCGTATGCTATAATACAAGGTGAAAGTGAGATGGCAATATGCCCATTACGATGATACGGCAGAATATACGGAAGTTACAACATGTATGAAATAAACGAGGTTCTGTATCAGTTCGATCGGAAGCTCTGGGAGTGAGAAGTATGAAAAGAATCAAAATAACAGTGGTTCGCAAGGCGAGATATGACGATTTGATAGAAAAGTATGAAAATCCCATACGGCACGCCTGCGACATCGAAGAAGGTCAGGTTTTTATTTGTGACGGTTGGCAAAAGCCCGAAGGCTTTTGCGACAGTGCGTGGGAAAGCGTATCCCCATTTGTGATGACCCTTGCTCACGGCGGTGAGAATTTTTACGACGGTTGGATGAAAAATCCAAGATCCGCCATGATTTCTTGCAACGACGGATTCCGTCCCGTAAGCTTTTATATTGAAGTGATTGAATAAGGAGAATGCTATGTTGAATTTTATTTGCTACCCAAAATGTACCACCTGCCAAAAGGCAAAAAAATGGCTCGATGACAACAAAATCGAATACGAGCAGAGAGATATCAAGCTTGATAACCCCACACTTGAGGAACTAAGTGCATGGTATAAGCAAAGCGGTCTTCCGCTCAAAAGGTTCTTCAATACAAGCGGATTGCTTTATAAATCCCTTGACCTTAAAAACAAGCTCCCCACGATGACAGACGATGAGATGCTGAAGCTTCTCGCAAGTGACGGTATGCTCGTGAAGCGTCCCTTGCTTATCGGTGACGATTTCGTTCTCGTTGGCTATAAGGAAGCCGAGTGGAATACTGTCAAATAAATCATTTGTCGCCTGACAAGCGACGAAACCTCCTTTTAAGTGCTATCATGAAGGCACAAAAACAAAAGGAGGTTTTTCTTGTGAAGAACAATATAACAGCGTCCGTATGTATCATGATCAAGCGGCAGACCGAAAAATACGGGTGGGAGTTTATCTTTCCGCCCGCCAATATCGATGCCGAGGAAACGGCAGAGGATATCGTCGTCTCGCCCTATAAAAGCAAGGGAATTTGTTTGGTAAACGTCTTGCAAAGAGGCGAAAAAAGAGGTATAATAGAAGCACGGGGCGAATGCCCTAAAAAACGGTAGGGAAGCGTAGGTCAATGAGATACGATAGGTCGATCACGGCAACCGTGTACGTGGTACATGAAGGCAGAGTGCTTTTGCATCAGCACAAGAAATATCATACATGGTTCCCGCTTGGCGGGCACGTTGAGGCACATGAATTTCCGCATGAAGCGGCTATACGGGAGGTCAAGGAGGAATCGGGGCTTGACGTGGTGCTGCTCGATACCGAGACGGCTCCCAATATCGAATTGGCAAGCGTGCGGAGAATTCCTTCGCCCTTTTGTCTGTTGCACGAGGGTATTGGGGGAGACGAGGAATTCTTTGATTTTGTCTACGTAGCGGAGGCCCTTGAGACCTTGCCGCACCCCGACGGAGACGAGAGCAGGGAGCTTCGGTGGTTCACCTACGGCGAGATAGCCGAGAGTGGGATCAAAGCGCACATCAAGAATACAGCCTTGGCTGTGCTTGACAATTGGATCAAGAGAAGGGAAGAGGCATCCGTGTGAGGACGGCCTTTATACTTCGAAAAAATACAATACGCAACGGCGGTTCTCAAAGGAGAACCGCCGTTGCGTATTGGCTTATACTGACGGAGCAGGCAGTGCCTTCTTCTTGCGCTCCAGCTTTAGGACGGCCTCGATGGCACGCTTGCCGCTTTCGGCGGCAATGGGAAGTCCGCCCGGGGCTTGAAGCCACTGAGTAGCCATAAACACGTTTTTGAGCTGAGGGATCTTGAGATTTACTCGCTTGGGGATCACGTGCGAGCGGAAGGCAAAGCTCATATAAGAGCCCATCTCCGAGTCAACAAAGCGATGGTAGGTGGCGGGCGTCCAGGTGTCAATGCACGTCAGCTTATCCTTCATGGTGGGGAATTTTTCGGTGATGGCTTCGGTCACAAGCTTGGAGATACACGCCTTTCTCTTGTTGTAGGCCGCCTTGGATTTGCGCAAGCGAATGAAGCGCCTTGAGGATTCCTCGTCGCAGAAGGTCAAGGTCTGCAAAATATTCTTGCCCTTTGGCGCAAAGCTCTTTTCGTGGGAGAACTCCCGCAAAATGAGGTGATCGGTGTGCAGACGGTAGCGGAGCTTTTGCGGGAGCGGGAAGATCAGGTCACCCTGAAAGGGAAGCTCCTCCATGTCGCAGGCAAAGGCGCAGTGATAGCTGGAAAAGCGAAGGGCGTTGGGGTTCTGATACCACTTGGCCAAGGGCTTTGGCATGCTCATATCCAAGAGCTTGCCGAAGAGTGTGGCGGGGTCTGAGGTCACCACCACGTAGTCGGCCTCAAGGGTGGTGCCGTCCGTAAAGGTAACGGCGGTGGCTTTGCCGTTTTCGTATAGAATGCGGTCTGCTTCCTTGCGCAGGTGCAGTGTTCCGCCGAGCGAGAGAAAGCGATCGGTCATGCGCTGAGCCATGCCGCAGGAGCTGCCGCGCGGAATGTCGGCATTATCCCCACAGTAGTGCGCAAACACGAAGAGCAGGGCAAGCGAGGAGAACTGCTCGGAGAGGAAGGACGTGAGAAATTGACGGATCAGCGGGCTTTCAAATTTTTCTGCCATGTCCTTGGTGGTCATGCCGTAGTACTTGATCAGCACGGGGATGCTGCCCACAAGCTCTAAGGGATTACTTTGCTTATCATGCTCCTTGCCCGCAATGCCCATCAATCCCTGCATGCTCTCGATGGCACGGATCAGAGAATGGATCGCACGCTTGTCCTTTGGCGAGACGGCGAGCATGTCACGGCGGAGCGTGTTGATATCACGGGAGAGCGAGAGGGACTGCCCGTCCGCCTCGCAGGTATAGAGCGATGGTGCCTTCATGATCTCTACGTCACCAAGCGCACCCAGCTCCTCCCACATTTTATACAGGGGGCTGTGGGGATTGGTACCCGTGAGCCAGTGAATGCAGTTGTCGATATGGTACTCTCCGCGTTGCCAGCCCGTCAGGTTGCCGCCTGCTACGAAGTGTCTTTCGCAGATGGTGGCCTCGTGTCCGTGCAGGCGGGCATAGATGCCTGCCGAAAGGCCCGAAACACCGCCGCCGATAATGACGATCCTTGCCATAAAAACCTCGTTTCTTTTTTTTGTTAGTGTGTGTGGCTTTGAACAAAAATATTATGGGGATTCCAAAAGAAGGGAAGTCAGCTCATTCACTGTGCTGACAATATGGGTAGCATGTGCCGCCGTCAGCTCATGGCGGTCGCCAAAGCCCCAAAGCACGCCGATGCTGTCCATGCCGTTCTTTTGCGCTCCCAGCACGTCGTGCTCACGGTCGCCGATCATCACGGCATGCGCCACGTTGTCAAGCCCGAGCTTGGCGGCGGCATAGGTAATGACCTCATCCTTGCTCGTGCGAGTCTCGTCCATCAGTGCTCCCGCCATGACGTCGAAGTA
>SVTU01000106.1 GCA_015063655.1 Oscillospiraceae bacterium | reverse complement strand
CGCTTGGCGGTCACTTCGTCGTTTCCGACACGGTCTGTGCCAAGGCGCATGCCTGTCTCGGTGCGCCCATCATGGCCGAGCTGTGGCACGGCTTTACCTACCGCCGCTCTGCCCTGACCGTCTCTTCCGCCGACGGCTACTGCTTCACCGTAGGCAAGACAGAGGAGGTTCCGCTTCAGGGGCATGCCTACGCTGTGCGTGTCACAGAGGACGGCATCAGCCTTTATGCCGACAGCGAAAGCAGTCTGATCATGGGCTATATGACCCTGCTTGACCGCATCTATGCCAAGGACAGTGAAACGGACGACCGCAGTCCTTCCCTTGCCATCGATTGCTGTGAATTCCGTGAAACGCCTCTCGTAGGCCGCCGCATGGTTCACTTCTGTGTATTCCCCGAAACCGAGCTGTGGGAACTTCAAAAATTCATCCGCTTCTGCGGTGCGCTCAAATATTCCCACATCGTGCTGGAATTCTGGGGCATGCTGCAATACGATTGTCTAAAGGAGCTGGCATGGCCATCTGCCTACACCAAGGAGCAGGTGCGCCCCCTCATTGAGGAGGCCAAGGCTCTGGGACTTAAAGTCATTCCCATGTTCAACCACTGGGGTCACGCCTCGGCAGGCCGTGTGATCCACGGCAAGCACGTCGTTCTGGACCAAAATCCCTCGCTTCAAACGTATTTCTCCGAGGACGGCTGGTGCTGGGATATTCGCAAGCCCAAGGTCAGAGCTCTCCTGCGCAGCATTCGCCGTGAGCTGTGCGAGCTGTGCGGAGACGGTGAATATTTCCACGTTGGCTGTGACGAGGCGTATAATTTTGAATTCACCAAGGAAAACATGGACTTCATCTGTGACTTTCTCGGTGAGATCGCAGACGAGATGAAGGCAGAGGGACGGCGCATCCTCGCCTGGGGCGACATGTTCCTATACCGCCATGCCCACTATAACCCCAATAACAAGTATGCCTGCAATGCGCCCACCCCCGAGGTCGAGACCTATCTGCTGCAAAACCTCAGTCGTGATATTATCATAGCAGACTGGCAATACGATGCCACCGAAGCCCCCGTCGAAACGGCTCTCGTCTTTAGGCAGGCGGGCTTTGATACCCTGCTCTGCCCGTGGGATCGCTCCGACGACAAGCTCAAATCCTGTGTTAAGACCGTCAAGGACGAGCAGCTGTACGGTCTGATGCACACCACCTGGCATACGCTCTCCCATGGCACTCCTCTTGTGCTGATGGCTGCCCTCGGCTGCTTCCAGACTATCGAGCATTACAAAAAAACACCCATGCGCACACAAGCCGCCGCCATCATGCGTAAGGTCTACTTCGCCGACGGCAGCTACGAAAAGGCAGGCTGGGCTAAAAATCAAATTCAAACGTTGACGTAAAGAAAAGGAGATACGATATGGCTATCAAGCATACCGCCGTCAGCTATTACGGCTTTAACTACGTAGAGCACGCCGAAAAGGATTTTATTGAAATGAAGGAGCACGGGTGCGACACCGTCATTCTTGCCATCACCGAATTTGATATGGACTTCTGGTTCCCCAACATCAACAATATCGTCAAGACCGCCCATAAGGTGGGACTTCGCTGTATTGCCGACACGTGGGGCATCGGTAAGTATTTCGGCGGCGAGCAGGTCAGCCTGTTCCTGCAGAACAACATTCACCACCGTCAGGTATCCGCCTATACGGGCGAGGTGCTGAACGCCGCCTGCTTCAACACCAATTCCTTCCGTGATTACTTCACGAATATTTGTCTCAAGCTCGCCAGAGAGACCGAGGTGGACGGCTTCTTCTGGGATGAGCCTCACTACGCCTATCCCAAGTCCTACGCCTCCATCACGGGCGGTGCGGGCGACGACTGGGCCTGCCGCTGCCCCGAGTGCATGAGAAAATTTGAGGACTATTACGGCTACGAGATGCCAAAGTTCATGAACGACGACGTCAAGCAGTTCCGTTGGAGAGAGGCTCTCAAAACCCTCGCCGATTGCTCCAAGGCCATCAAGGAGGTCAATCCCAAGCTGGAGATCACCTGCTGTGTACATGCCACCAAGAACACCTACTACGTCACCGAGCTTCGGGGCTACGACAACTGGGAGATGGTGGCGGCCTGCCCTTACTTTGACGTGTTCTCCACCACCATCATCAACTGGTCGCTTCCCGAATCCTTCTTCAAGGAGATCACCGAGCGCACCGTGCGCATCGCCAAGAAATACGGCAAGCAATCCGAGCGTTGGCTGATGGGCTACAACGCACAGCCCGAGGATTTCTCGCAGATCGACCGCACCGTGGACCTCTATGAGAGCATGGGCGTTGACCGCTTGGCTACCTGGACCTACCGCGGCGGCCTTGGCACCAGCGTTCAGGCCCCCGACCCCATCAAGCTGTGGGATGCCATCGGCGAAAACTACAAGCGAGTGTTGAAAAAAGATGAGTGAGTATTTACAACGCATCATCGACAATCTGGAAAGGATCGAAGCAGAGGAAGCGCAAAGCCTTTCGCAGGCCGCACGCTTGGTTGCCAAGACCATTGAGGAGGACGGCTTGATCCTTGTCTTTGGCTGTGGGCATTCCCATCTGCCGGGGCTTGACGCCTTTTACCGTGCAGGCGGACTTGCCAACGTCTCCCCCCTGCTTGACACCGATCTGATGCTCCACAACGGAGCCGCCAAATCCAGCCGTATGGAAAAGATGAGCGGTCTTGCCCCCGAGATCCTTCGGCGGTATACCCCCACAGGCAAGGATATGATCTTCATCTTCTCCGCCTCGGGCAAAAACCAAGTGCCCGTAGAGATGGCGCAAGAGGCGCAAAGGGCGGGACTGCCCTCGGTGGGTGTCTCCTCGTCTGCCTACTACGCACACGGCGGACGCCTGCACAAGCACGTGGACGTGGCCATCGACTGCAAGATCCCCTATGGGGATGCCTGCATTGAGGTGGGCGACGCCAGGATGGGCGGTCTTTCCACCTCTGCCGCCTGCTTTATTCTCAATCATTGCCTGATTGAGGGAGCCAAGCTCGCTTTGTCACACGGCAAACAGCCCCCCGTTTACCTGAGCGGTAACGTGGAGGGCGGCAGAGAGCATAACGTCGTTCTGGAAAATCTGTTTTTAGGTAGGGTAAAGCATCTATGAGTAAGATCGCTGTCATCGGCATCGTGGGAGAGTCGGTGTTTCTTCCCGTTAAACGCTTTCATCAGGGTGAGGAGACCGTCGTTGCCACAGACATTCACCGTGAGTGGGGCGGCAAGGGCTATAATCAGGCCCTGGCCGCCGCAAGGCACGGCGCTTCGGTCAGCTTTTTGGGTGCTGTCAATGCCTGCGAGGCATCGGCCATCACACAGTATTCCCGACAAAACGGTATACACGCCACATTATCAATCAAGAATGAGGCAAGCCCCTATGCCGTGATCCTGACGGATGAAAGCGGAGCTAATCACGTCACCGTTTGCCAGGGTGCAAGGCTATCTTCCGATGACGTGCGGAGCTTTGCGTGCGAGATCGCCTCATCCGATATCCTTTTGCTTTCCAACGAGACCGACACAGGCGTAAATGATGAGGCCATGCGGCTTGCCAAGGCACACGGCGTGCGTGTGATCTACAATCCCGCCCCCGCAAGACCGCTTTCCCCCGCCGTGCTGGATGGCGTTACCCTATTCACGCCGAACGAGCATGAAACGAAGGGGCTTGAGGACAAAGCAAACGTCGTGATCACCCTGGGAAAGAAAGGCTGTCTGATACGCAAGAGCGGCGAAATGTTGCCACCGTTCCCCGTCGGGCAAGCCGTGGACACAACGGGAGCAGGAGACACCTTTAACGGCGTTCTCAGCGTAGCGCTTGCCGAGGGAAAGTCCCTGCGGGAAGCGTGCCGCATGGCCAACGCCGCCGCATCCATCGAGGTCACACAGCGATACGTGGCCAATGCGATCCCCTTTCGCCATCAAACCGAAAACATACTATGGGAGAATACTTGATTATGGATATGAGATATTTCGAAAAAATCGTTGCCAATCTGCAAAAGGTCAATGAAACACAAGCCAAAAGCATTCAAAAGGCCGCCTCGCTCATGGCGGATGCCATCGAGCAGGACCGTTTGATCAACGTATACGGTGGCGGCGGACACACGACCCTGTGCATGGGAGAGATGTTCTTCCGTGCGGGCGGTCTTGCCAATATCAATCCGATTGCGGAAAACGGCTTGACGGTATTCAATCAGGCATTGAAGTACCTTGAGCTTGAGCGCACTGTCAATTACGGCAGTGCCATCATGAAATACTACAAGCTGCAAAAGGATGATCTTTTGATCGTGTTCCACAACATCGGCATCAATCCCGCAACGATCGATGCCGTCATGGAGGCCAAGAAGGCGGGTGCTAAGATCGTGGCGGTATCCTCAAGCCATTGGCAGAACGAGATGCCTGCCGATCACTTTATCCGCCATCCCAACAAAACCAACTTGTTTGACTATGCCGACGTTTGTATTGACGATTTCAATCCCGTTGGCGATGCCGTCATTGAGATCGATGGCTTTGACACGCCCATTGCCCCCATCTCCAACATCGTGGATTTCTATATTGCGCATATGCTGGAGATCGAGTGTGTGAAGGAATGCCAGCTAAGAGGCATCACAGCACCCTGCTGGTCCAGCGCCAACACCCCCGGGGGAGATCAAAAGAACGCCGCATACCTTGAAAAATACAGTCCGAGAATTAAAATGCTATAGCCGAAGAGAGCCGAACGCATACGCCCTGCGGCGAGCAATTTTTGCGTCTTTCGCCAAATCTCGTCTTGCAAGATCGGCATCTTGCTTCAACTCACTTTGACTAAATCCATCAAAAATTTCAACGCCGGAGGGTGCTTTGCAGTTTTGAGTGAACAAATATTTTGCAGATGCAAAGAGAAAATGCGCAGTAATATAAGATATTGCAAGCATTTT
>SVTU01000105.1 GCA_015063655.1 Oscillospiraceae bacterium | reverse complement strand
ACGGTGTTTTTTGGTGCTTGGAGGCCAACACATTGCCCGGCATGACCCCCACGAGCCTTTTGCCGCAGGAGGCGGCGGCCGTGGGCATTCCCTATGACGAGCTTTGCGAAAGGCTTGCCATGTCGGCCCTTTCCAACCAATAACTTAAAACGGATAATAAAAAGGACGGATTATATGCTACTGACAAAAGAACAGATCAAGCGTATCACACGAGGAGCCGTGGACATTGAATGCGATGCGAACGGTTGGTATTCCTTCTATCGCTTTGATGCGGCACAGCGAGAGCTGTATCGCTCCGACCGAGGCTGGGAGGACGGCTACGTCAAGACCTTCGCCACCTCGGGTGTGCGTTTCTCCCTTGTGACGGACAGCACCGCATTTGCCTTTGACGCTCATATGACCTCAGGCTCGTCCCGTAGGTACGCAGGCTTTGACCTGTACGTTGACGGTGTGATGACCGATCACCGCACGATCGTGCATGACGGAGATAAGCAGGAGCGCATCACCTTTTCGCTTGGTATGGGCAAAAAGACGGTGGAGATCTATCTGCCGTGGAGCGCGACGACCACGCTTGCCAATATCACGGTGGATGACGGTGCGCTGATCGAGGCAACGCCGAGAAAGAAGCGCATGGTCAGCTTTGGCGACTCCATCACGCAGGGCTACGATGCCGTGTATCCCTCGCTGTCTTATATCGTGCGCCTTGCCGACCTGATGGGCGTTGAGGTGTTCGACAAGGGTATTGGAGGAGAAAAATTTTATCCAAAACTTGGTCAGCACCGTGAGGAGACAGCACCCGACTACGTCACCGTGGCCTACGGCACCAATGACTGGAATCGCTTTACCAAGGAGGAATTCGAGTCCCGCTCCCGTGACTTTATCGAGGGGCTTTCCAAGGCCTATCCCGAGGCGAAGATCTTTGTGTTTACGCCCATTTGGCGAGAGGAATACCGTGAGGAGAGAGCGGCCGGCCCGTTCTTTGGTATCTCCGAGCATCTGCACCGTGTGGGCGAGGCTCTGCCCAACGTGCAGGTGATCGAGGGCTTTGACCTTGTGCCGCACCTGCCCGAGTTTTATTCCGATCTGCGTCTGCATCCCAATGACATGGGCTTTTTGCTGTACGCTCACAATCTGTACCGTAAGATGATGCCGCTTTTGTAATAGGTGATATATTCGGAGGTGCTGTCTCAAGCATTCGTTTGAGACAGCACCTTTTTGAAAAGAAGCCAAAGCGCCGAGGCGCTTCATCAATGGTATGCAGTACAAAAAGGGCTGAATCGTACGATTCAGCCCTTTGGTATTCTTTTGTTGTGCTTAGCCCTGGGCGGCACCCGTGGTGGTGGTGACCTCAGGCTTGGTATCGGTGAGGTTACCGATACGGCAGAACATATCCTTGGTTACGGTCTCGCCCGTAACGCTGCTCTTGAAGGTGACGTTGATCACGACCCAAGCGTTGTCGGCGCTGTTGTTTCTGCCAACCAGCTTGACCTCATGTCCCTTGGCAACCGAGCCCTCTACGTTGGCATCATAGCCGTTGAAGTACAGGGGCGTGTTGCGCAGGTTCATATAATCGGTGTTTACGTACATGGTCTTGGCGGGATCCTCGGGCGTGATCTCGATGGAACCCTTATCGGTGGTGACGTACTTAGTGGAGATGTAGCATTCCTGATCCTTATACTTGATGACCGTCCAGGTGCTGTTGTACTTGACTCTCTGGAACTCATCCTTGTACTTAGCCTGGCCAACGATGTTGTTGCCCATATCAGCAGAGGAACGAACGTTGAGTGCGTTGGACAGCACGTATACCGTACCCTCAGCCTCTGTCCATGCCTCGGGTGTGCTACCGTTGCCCGTAGTGGTTGTGGTACCGCCGCCAAGGAAGGGCATATCGATGGGATCGGTATCATCGGGGTTGCCTTCTTTTTTACAAGCGACCAGCAGGCAGGACATCAGGGTGATCAAGGCAAGAGCAAGGGCAAGGTACTTTTTCATTTTCGTTTCTCCTTTTCGTTTTCTATCCGTACTTTTTTATCCGTTTTCAGTGAAAAACCAAGGACACGCAAGCGTGTCGGCAGTGTCATGTCATACTACATATCATTATAACATACCGCCATGGGCATGTCAAGTAAAAAATGATAACTTTTTTGATATTTTCGTCACTCTGCCGCAATCAATTCGGCGATGGCACGCAGGGCTGTGCGAATGGCACTGTCTGTGTCGTGTACCTCGTCCTTGCCGCCGTCAAGACCTGCCGCATATCGCTCCTGATTCCACACGGAAAGAAAGACCGCACCCGTGCGAAGCCCCCTTGCCGCACCGACGGTGAAGAGGGTGGAGGCCTCCATCTCGCTTGCCAGCACGCCAAGGCGCTTCCACGCCTCCCACTTGCTCTCAAGGGCAGAGGCGATGGGCATACGGGCAGGGGAATGCTGACCGTAAAACGAGTCCTTGCTCTGTACCACGCCCGTATGATAGGGGAGTGACAGCTCCTTAGCGGACTTGACCAAGGCAAACAGAACGTCCGTGCTTGGCACGGCGGGAAATTCGGGCGGGGCGTACTCGTGCGAGGTGCCGTCCTGACGCACCGCTCCCGAGGCGATCACAAGGTCGCCTGCCTTGACGTGCGTGGCAATACCGCCGCACGTGCCAACACGGATCATGGTGTGTGCGCCGAGGTCGGCCAGCTCCTCCACGGCGATGGCAGTGGATGGACCGCCGATGCCCGTGGAGCAAACGGTTATCTTCTTGCCGCCGAGATAGCCGCACCAAATGGTGTACTCACGGTTGCTATGCAAAAAGTAGGGGTCATCAAGATAGGCGGCGATCTTCTCGCAGCGTGCGGGGTCACCCGGCAGAATGCAGTATTCGCCCACGTCTCCCATACAAACGTCGATATGGTATGGCTTGTTTTTGTTGGATAGCATAGCTCCTCCTGTTGATATCATTCCAAAATCAAGGTTATGTCAAAGGTCTTGGCATCATGGGGCAAAAGACGCAGCATGTCGTTCTTTGTGGCAAAGTCGTCAACGGCGTTTTCATACGAGGGCAGACCGTACCACGGCTCTACGCAGATGAGATGGCAGTCGGGATCGGATGACGACCACATGCCGAGATACGGCATATCGGGATATTGCAGTGTGACACGCCTCTCCGAGGTATCCGACATCAGGGTGACCTCGTGCGGCACGTTGTCAAGAAAGACGCCGTCAATGGCAAACATACGGCGCTCAAGATGCAGCTTGCGTGCGCCGTCCAAGGGATAGGCACGCTTGCGCCCCGTGTTGAGCAGGGTGTCGCCCAGCACGATCTCATCGGGATAGCAGGCCTCTGGGAAGCAGAGGTAATAGTCCTCAAACGCTCCCTTGCCGCCAAAGGGAATGGCAAAGCCCGGGTGCGCGCCGAGCGAGAAGGGAAGCATGCCGTCGCCGCAGTTGGTAACGGTGAGCGTTTCACACAGGTGGTTGTCCTTTAACGTGTAGGTCACGTTAAACGAGAAGGCGAAGGGATAGACGGTACGGGTGGCCTCGCTGTCAGTCAGCGTAAACGTGACCGAGGTATCCGAGGTCTGCTTGGCTTCAAAGACGGAAAAGCGGGCAAAGCCGTGCAGGCCCATTTCGTACGTTTTGCCCTCGTAGGTATATTTCTTTTGATAGAGGTTGCTGCAAATGGGGAAGAGCCACGGGGCATGCTCGGTCCAGAAGCGTTCGTCTCCCTGCCAGATATATTCACAGCCATCGTCTCGGCGGGTGATGGAAACCACCTCCGCACCGTAGTCGGAGACGGTGACGGTCAAAAGCTCATTGGTTAAGGTATACAGCATGATAGCCTCCTTCGGGATTGTCCGTAACGGCAGAGCCGTCCTTTTTCATTATAACACAGATGGGCATGCGCCGCAAGGTATATTCTTATATTTTTTGCAAACAATATGAGAAAAGAATGCGACGGCCATGATGGCTTTTTGGCTCTCGCATAAGGAGGGAAGGACATGGCAAAAGGTTCCATGTTTCATTTTAACACACCCGTTCGCATACGGGCGGCGGCAGGCGTGGTGGGGAAATCCGAGGCGGAGGGCCCTATTGGCGACTGCTTCGATCTATACGACAAGACCGATCGGTTTGGGCAGAAAACGTGGGAGATGGCGGAGAGCGAGATGCAACGCCTGGCACTCCGTCGGGCGCTCTCCAAGGCAGGCATCGGGGAAGGGGAGGTCGATGCCATGATGGCGGGTGACCTGCTCAATCAGTGTGTTGGCTCGGCGTACGGACTTTTGGATTTTACCATTCCGTATTTTGGACTGTACGGGGCATGCTCCACGGCCGTAGAGGGCTTATTGCTTGGGGCTGTGGCGGTATCCTCGGGACATGCCGCCTGCGTGGCGACCGTCACCTCGTCTCACAACAGCTCGGCAGAGCGGCAGTATCGCTATCCGTTGGAGTACGGCGGTCAGCGCTCCCCCACGGCACAATGGACGGTGACGGGAGCGGGGGCATTCGTGCTGTCGGCCGACGTGGGCAGGGTGCGCCTGTCGAGAGGCATGGCGGGCATCGTGTGCGACGGGGGCATTAAGGACGTCTCCAACATGGGGGCGGCGATGGCGCCTGCGGCGGCCGATACGCTTGTGCGCTTCTTTGAGGCAACGAGCAGCTCCCCCGAGGGCTACGACCTCATTCTTACGGGCGACCTCGGGCACGAGGGGGCATCGATCCTACGGGAGTTGATGCTTGCCCGCGGCTATGACATGGGTGATCGATATGGCGATTGCGGGTTGCTGATCTATGACAGAGAGGGGCAGGATATGCATGCGGGTGGATCGGGGTGCGGCTGCTCGGCCGTGGTGATGGCCTCGTATCTGCTTCCTCGCATGGAGCGTGGGTGCTATCGCCATGTGCTGTGCATGGGCACGGGGGCGATGATGAGCCCCGCCAGCCTACAGCAGGGCAAC
>SVTU01000104.1 GCA_015063655.1 Oscillospiraceae bacterium | reverse complement strand
CCTTCTGCGACCTGCTTCACTACGGCAGTATGGAGCGTATACCGTACGAGAGTGCGGGTCATATGCTGGACGATTTTTATGAGAGCCGTGACCGTGACATTCGCATCAAGCAACGGGCGTCTGACCTTCTGCGCCTGCTCACCGCCGCCGAGTCCCGTATCCGCCGCAAGATGGAGGCACAAACGGCAGAGCTGCGCGACTGCGAGCAGGGTGTTCTGTATAAAAAATACGGTGACCTTCTCACCGCCAATCTATACCGCCTCTCCCGAGGGGCATCCTCTGTCACGCTGGAGGATTACGAAAGCATGCGCGAGGACGGAAGCTTTGATACGGTGACCGTCGCCCTTGACAGCCGCCTGTCCCCCGCCGCCAATGCACAACGCTACTACAAGCGCTATAACAAATCCAAAAACGCCAAGATAGAGCTGACCAAGCAGCTACAGCTGGGGCAGGAGGAATTGAGCTACATCTATACCGTATTTGATGCGCTCACCCGTGCCGAAACGCCCACTGACCTTTCGGAGATACGGGACGAGCTGTATCGGGCAGGCTTTGCCTCACGCATGAAGAGCTATACCGAGCATAAGAGCCACAAGCCCGTGGTGATGCACTTCACCACCGACGACGGCATGGCCGTGCTGTGCGGTAAGAACAACGTACAAAACGAGTATATCACACATAAGCTTGCCGAAAAGCACGACTATTGGTTCCATGCCAAAAACGTCCCGGGCTCACACGTTTTGCTCGTGACCGAGGGGCGGGAGCCGAGCGACCGAGACTTCACGCAAGCGGCAGAGATCGCCGCCTACCACTCCAAGGCCGAGGGGCAAAACATCGCCGTGGATTACACCAGGGCAGGCAACGTCAAAAAGCCTGCGGGCGGCAAGCCCGGGCTTGTGATCTACAAGACCAACTGGACGGCTTACGTCACCCCCGATAGGGATACCGTAGCCCGATTGAGAAACAAATAACTATGAGGGCTGTTACATGTGGTTTTACCGAATGTGACGGCCCTCAGCGTGTCGAGACTTTCTCGACACGCTGAGCAGACGCCGAAAAAGATAGGCAGATGTTTCGTTCTTACATTCGTCGGCGTACGAGGGTACGCCAGAGTGTAAGAACGGAAGAAGCAAGGAAGCACAAGGATTTCTCGACGAAATCCTTGTGCTTCTCCTATATTTGCCACGTTTCGCATTTCTTGCCTTGTTCTTCTTTCTGCTTGCGGTCTGGCAGCTTTTTCGACAGCCCTCTTTCGTTATCTAACGCTTGACCTCCTCTTTGGGCAAAGGCCCTCTCCTCTTAGGCATTTTCTTTGGGCGAGGCTCGTACGGCTTTGCCGTCTCATCCTCGGTGGGTAGGGCGGAAAAAGGCAAAAACTGCCGTGCCCGCTCTTGGTTATCCTGCCTTTTCATTCTCCGTTATGTCCTCCTATCATCCTGTTTCGCTCTCTTGCCGTTGCCTTCTTCTGCAGGCTCATGCCCTTGAGAACGGCGTTTTTTCCGTATTTGTGATGCAGATCGATCACGGTATGCAGCAGCTCCTGCTCCCGCTCGTCCGCCTCAGTGTCGGTAAAAAAGGAAATGGTGACGTTCTCCTCGCTCACCAAATTGAGAAGCCCGATGCCGATACGGCGCACGGGGTAAGACGGGCGCACGATCTCTTCATACAGCTCCTCAAAGGCCTGCACCAGCCGTTTTTGAGAATTGGTGCATTCCGACAGACGCCTCGTCGCCGCCGAGGGTCTTGCCATATCCTTGGAATAGCCCACCGTCAGCGAAATGCTGTCGGTCGCCATGCCCTTCTCAACAAGCTCCAAGCACAGTGCATCCGCCATCTCCCGTACGATTAGGCGGGCATCCGAGGCGGTATAGTCCTCAAACAATATCTGACTGCGGGAAAGCGATGTGGTGCGTGGTACGTAGGCTCGAATATCCGCTATCGTGCATGGCTCTCTGCCGTGAGCATGGTCGATCAGATACTCCGCATTCACCCCAAACTCACGGTACAGAAGGGCGGGGTCGGTGTGCGCCACGCCGTACAAATCGTATATGCCAAAGCGGGCAAGACGCTTAGCCGTCCCCTGCCCCACGTTCCAAATATCGGTGATGGGACGGTGATGCCACATGCGCTCCCGAAAGCGTGCCTCGTCCAAAAAGCCGATGCCGTCCTTGGCGTGCTTGGCCTCAATATCCAAGGCGACCTTGGCCAAAAACAAATTCGTGCCGACCCCCGATGCCGCCGTCAACCCCGTTTGGCGCCATATTTCGTCAAGGAGAAAGCGGGCAAGCTCAATGGGGGCTTTGCCGTACAGCTTAACGTAATCGGTGATATCAAGAAAGCACTCGTCTATAGAATAGGCATATACGTCGTCATCGCACAGATATTGCCCGTAAATTTTTCGTATCTGCTCTGATTTCTGCACGTACAGGCGCATGCGGGGTTTAGCCATGATATAGGAAATATGCGGCGGAATCTCAAACACCCTGCAACGGTTGCGCACTCCAAGAGCCTTCATGGCAGGTGTGACGGCAAGGCAGATGGTACCCCTATCACGGTCGGGATCTGCCACCACCAAATTGACTGCAAAGGGGTCCAGTCCCCGCTCCACGCACTCCACCGATGCAAAAAAGGATTTCAGATCGATACAGCAATATATTCGCTCCTTCATTCTCTGCTCCCTTCGTCAAAAAACGGGTGAGTATCAGGCGGTTCTCCCGCTTGCTGATACTCACCCGTATTTTCCCGTTTTCACCGACGGGCGGATGGCTCACTTTCACAGATCATCAATAGGTTGCGTTCATGATGGGCAGAGCCACAAAGCCCTGCGGAACACGGGGTCTTTCACAGATCGCCACCATGGTCTTGCACTTAGCGCACAGATACAGTCTGCCCGTCTCGTCGGGGGCGGCTACGTGAACCGAAATATCGTAGCTCTCCGACGGATCGGTTCCGTACAGAATGGGCTTATGGCACTTGGGGCATTTTGCGATCGGTATTCTCCATTGCATTTGACACGTCATATTCATATTCTCCTTTTACTCTTACATAAGATCCTTGATCACCTTTAAGGCTCTGCCCTGCACGATGATCTGCTCGGGATGAAGCTCACGGCGTGAGCGCGGATAGGTTTTATTTTCAGCCTCCAGCCACGGTCTGCCCATGCCCTGTCGGCGAAATCTCTTGAGGGTGGTTCCCTCCTCGGTCAGCACCGCCACGATCTGCCCGTCAGCGGCAGCCTCGGTACGGCGAATGAGCACCAGATCTCCGCTGTCGATACCAACGTCGATCATGGAATCTCCCGTGGCACGAAGCAGGTAGCAATCGCCCCGTATCCACTCCTCGGGCAACGCCACGTAGCCCTGTATCTCCTGGCGGTAATCATCGGGTGTACCGCAGGGGATACTGCCGAAGATGGGAATGCTGCGGAAGTCCGTCTTCATCAGCTCCTGCCCCTTCACAGCCAGCGACTCTCTGCCGCTGTATTCCACAATGCCGCGGTCGCGCAGGGTGGTGAGATACCGATACCCCACGGAATTCGACATCTGCATATGCGCCAATATCTCGCTGAATTTCGGCGACCGCCCGTTGTTTTCTTCTATGTACCGATGAATGAAATCTGCCATTTGCGTAAGCTTTTCTTCGCTCATGACCTTCATCGTACCACCTCACTTTCATAAAAGAAGTTCCGCTTCTTTTATGGTGATTATACCACCAGCCAATGCCCTTGTCAATAGTTTTTTTGAATTTTTTTGATTTTTTTGCGTTTTTTTTGAAATTATCGCCTCTTTTTGCCGCACTTTGCCAAAAAAGAGAAAGCAGGACGAGGCTTCCTTCGTCCTGCTTTCTTCATAATATATCAGTTGAAATACCCTTCTCTGTACAGCAGCTCGGCGATCAGCACCGCTCCGCCTGCGGCTCCGCGCAGGGTGTTGTGAGACAGACCCACGAATTTGTAATCGTAGATGCTGTCCTCACGCAGTCTGCCCACCGTTACGCCCATGCCGCCGTAGATGTCACGGTCAAGGGCTGCCTGAGGACGGTTATCCTCCTCAAAGTAGGTGATGAACTGCTCGGGTGCGTGAGGCAGTCCCAGTGCCTGGGGCTTACCCGAAAACTCGGCCCATGCCTTGAGGATCTCCTCCTTGGTGGGCTTTTTGCGGAACTTAACGAACACAGCCGCCGTGTGACCGTCGGAAACGGGAACACGGATGCATTGTGTGGTGATCTTCGGCTCGTCTGCCTTCACGATCTCGCCGTTCTCCACCTTGCCCCATACACGCAGAGGCTCCTGCTCGCTCTTCTCTTCCTCACCGCCGATATACGGAATGATATTGTCGATCATTTCGGGCCATTCCTTAAAGGTCTTGCCTGCACCCGAAATAGCCTGATAGGTGGTGGCCACGATCTCATACGGCTCGAACTTGAGCAAGGGCGTGAGAGCGGGCACGTAAGACTGAATGGAGCAGTTGGGCTTAACGGCAATAAAGCCTCGCTTCGTGCCAAGACGCTTTCTCTGAGCGGCGATCACCTCAAGGTGTGCGTCGTTGATCTCGGGGATCACCATGGGAACGTCAGGCGTCCAACGGTTTGCGGAGTTGTTGGAAACAACGGGGATCTCAGCACGGGCATATGCCTCCTCCAATGCCTTGATCTCGTCCTTCTTCATATCCACCGCACAGAACACGAAGGAGCACAGCTTGCCCATCGCTTCGATCTCGGCCGCATCGATCACCTTCATGCTCTTATACTTCTCGGGCATGGGCGTTTTCATCTTCCAGCGTGCGCCCACGGCCTCCTCATAGGTCTTGCCTGCGGAGCGGGCAGAGGCTGCCAGTGCCGTTACCTCAAAATAGGGATGATCCTCAAGAAGCGTCAGAAATCGCTGACCAACCATACCCGTGGCGCCTACCACGCCAACCTTCATCTTTTCCATATACATACCAAACCTTTCCCTGTTATGTTAAGCTATAATGTA
>SVTU01000103.1 GCA_015063655.1 Oscillospiraceae bacterium | reverse complement strand
AGCATCGGGGTCTGTACCGCTATACGGTGGGTCAGCACAAGGGCCTGGGGCTTGGCATTCACACGCCGCTGTACGTGCAGGCGCTCTGCCCCATCAAGAACACCGTTGTGCTTGGCCCTGCCGAGGGGCTGTATGCCCGCCATCTGGTGGCGGACGGCGTTAATCTCATCGACTGCGAGAGCATGCGGGATAAGAGACGGCTTTGCGCCAAGGTGCGCTACCGCCACCGTGAGGCGCCTGCCGAGGCGTACGTTGACGCCGAAGGCCTGCTTCACGTCATCTTTGACGAGCCTGTGCGAGCCATTACCTGCGGACAGGCGGTGGTGCTGTACGATGGCGATGTCGTGGTGGGTGGCGGCAGGATCGTTGAGGTCAGATCGGAATAAAGGAGAAGTCATGGAGAGCATCAGAATTGTAACCTTACCGAAGCCGTGTCGTGCTCCTTCCACGCCTTTGGCGGCGAGGACGCACCTGCCCATAAGATCGATTACATAATGGCTAACACCGACGTCACCCCCTGCGGGGTGCGTGTGTGGAACGATAAACACGAGGGCGTTTACTTATCCGATCATTTCCCGATCTGTGCCGATATTATCTTAAAAGGAGAAACAGAAGCATGACACTGCAAGTAGGAACATTTAACATTCAGCACGGAGCGCATTATCCCACGCGGTTGGCAACGGGCGAGGAGCGTATCGATCTTGTGGCTGTGGCCGATGCCATTGCCGATATGGGCTTGGATATTTGCGGCCTCAACGAGGTGCGCAATCAGGAAAATGTGGCGGGGCTTTGCCATCAGGCAAGGGTCATTGCCGAGCGCTTGGGCTTTTACTATGCCTTCGCCCGTGCCATTGACCACAAGGGCGGCGAGTACGGCAACGCCATTGTCAGCCGTTATCCCATTCTCTCCTGCACGTCCGTTCCGCTTATCGTTCCCGCAGAGGAACGCATTGAGGGAGAGAAATACGAGGACAGAGTGGTGCTGAGCGCTGTGCTGTCTGTGGACGGTCGGGAGCTGAGTGTGCTTGTGACGCACTTCGGCTTGTATGATGTTGAGCAGGCCTTGGCTGCGGACACCGTGTGCCGACTGGCCGAGCAGGCTACCACCCCCCTTGTTCTGATGGGCGACTTCAACGTCACGCCCGATTCTCCCTATATCGCAAGGATATCTCGGGTACTGACCGATACCGCCGTTCTTCTTGACGGTGACGGACGTACCTTCCCGAGTAACGAGCCGAAGGGGAAGATCGATTATATCTTTGCTAACCGTGGGCTTCGGGTGCTGTCTGCCCGTGTGCCGAGCGTGCTTTGCTCGGATCACCGCCCGTTTGTCTGCACGCTGGCTTTTGCCGATGCGTGAACATCATAAAACCGGAGGGATTGTTTCTCAATATTTCCGTATCCGCACGAACTCTTGGAGCTCGTGGCGCGTCGCAAGCGACGCTACAATCCCTCAGTCAGCTTCGCTGACAGCTCCCCTTACACAGGGGAGCCTACCGCTGCGGCGGAAACTGTGCAAAGCTAAAGCTTTTTGGAACCACCAGCGCTGGTGGTTTTCATTTCACAATCAAATGGTCACGAAGCCCTGCTTCGTGACCGGCGAGCGACAGAGAGCGGGCAGACAAACGTCTGCCCGCTCCTCGTATATGGGACTATATAGGAATGATGTTGCGCAATACGCCATAGGCGATCGCCAAGGCAAGCCACACCCACACGGCGATCTCAAGACGGCCGAGACGCAGGCTTCCGCTCTTGACGTACACGGCCTCGCTCACCGCAAGATAGGCGAGGACGAACGGCCCTGTGACAAACAGAAACGGATTGTACGAAAAGGCGGCGTCAAGCTCCCACGCCATCAGCGAGAGCAGCATTCTCGTTATGCCGCAGCTCACGCATTTGAACCCCGTCAGCTCATACAGCACGCAAGGCAACCCCGTGCCCGTGCCAACCACAAGGGCAAGATACCCCACGGCCAGCAAAAGCAGGATGCCGTTTCCTATGAGGACACGGCGCAGGCGTTGCGCTCGGTTTGGCGGCACACGCTTGGTATTCACTATTTTCTCAGCACCTTACCCGTGCCGTCCGTCTTGGTGGAGCCGCACAGAAGCAAAAGCGCTTCCACAAAGGACCAGATCGACGTGGCAACAAGGCAGGCTATGCCGAGGAATATGCTGACAAAGCCCAGCACGATCAAAACGAAACCGGAGTCGGCAACGCCCGGCTGTGACCAGGCAAGGGTGTTTCCTCCCACGATCATCAAAACAAAGAAGCCTACGTAAAGAAGGATGCCCGCAATGAAAAGACAAAGCTGTGCTACGGCACGCTTGGTGCGCTTTAAGTAAAAATTGTGCACGCCGAGGCCGCCTAAAAACAGACCGAGCAGTCCTGCGGCAAGCGAGGACTTTTCGCTGTACTCGACCGTGTCCTCGGGCTTGGTCTCGGCAAGAGATGCTCCGCACGACGGACACATGACGGCGGCAGGCGCCGTTTCGGCACGGCAGATGGGGCAATAGTTGCCCCCCCTGCCTACGGGAACGCCGCACGACATGCAAAGCGTGGCGGCTTCACTGATTTCATTTCCGCAATAACGACAGTACATACGGCACTCCTTTCCTTATCTTACTCCTTGAGCAGATCACCGTTCGCATCGGTTGTGATCTTACCGCACAGGAGCATGATGCCCTCGATAAAGCCCCAAACGCCGCCTATGCCGCAGGTGACAACGGATACGATGATCTGAATAACGGCCTTCTTGGTAAAGCCAAGGTAGAAATTGTGTATGCCGTATGCGCCGAGGAACAGACCGAGAAGGCCTGCTACGAGCTTGGACTTGGCACCAACCTTAGGCTCATCTGCCTTCTTCTGCTCCAAAGAAGCACCGCAAGCCACACAAATGGCTGCCTCGGGGGCTACGGCTGCACCGCACACGGGGCAGAAGGCGTTGCCCTTGCCTGCGGGAACACCACAGGATACGCAAATGGTTGCCTCGTTGGGCATTTCTTTTCCGCAATGTCTGCAAAACATAACAAAGTCCTCCTAAAATATATGGATTGTGATTTTATTGTAGCAGTTTTCTGTCGAATTGTCAACACTTTTTTATCAGTTGCCCTCTTCGCTCTCTTGAAGCAGGCTGTGGAGAATGCTGCCGATCTGCTCGAAGCTTTCCGAGAGCATCACGGCGTGGCGTGCCGCCGCCGCGCCCCGCACGCCGTGCAGATACCACGCCACGTGCTTTTTCGCCTCGGCAAGCCCCACTCTCTCTCCCTTTTCCGCCAGCATGGCCAGCATATGGCGGTGCGCCTCGTCAAGGCGTACGGAAAGGGGGATCTCCCCGTATTCCCTGCCCTCAAGGTCGGCTGTGATCTCTTCAAACAGCCACGGGTTGCCAAGCGCTCCCCTTGCCACCATCACGCCGTCACAGCCCGTTTGCTCCCGCATGCGGCGGGCGTCCTTTGCGGTATATATATCACCGTTTCCCACCACGGGGATCGACACGGCACGCTTGACCTGCTCGATGACCGACAGCGAGATGCCCGGGGTGTATTGCTGTTCTCTCGTTCTGGCATGCACCGCAACGAGCGATGCGCCCGCATCCTCCAGGCGCTCTGCAAGCTCGGGGGCGTTGATGCTCTGTGCATCCCATCCCGCCCGTATCTTGACGGTGACGGCAATATGGACCGCCCCCGCGACGGCACGCACGATGTCGGCCGCAAGACGGGGCTCACGCATGAGCGCGCTACCCTCTCCGTTGGAGACCACCTTGCGTACGGGACAGCCCATGTTGATATCGATGGCGGTGGGGCGGGCCGTGGAAACACAGCCCCGATAGTCTCCCTCGGCGATGCGCCTTGCCGCCTCGGCCATGATCTCGGGCTCTCTGCCGAACAGCTGGACGGCCATGGGAAGCTCGTCTTCTCGCACCTCGGCCAATGCCCCGCTGACGGTGGGACTGTCGGCATGCCGCTTGCCCCTCTGCTCGTAGCACAGTGCCTTGGCGGACACCATTTCGCTGACCGTATATTCCGCTCCGTGCGCTCGGCAGATGCGCCGAAAGGCACGGTCGCTCACGCCTGCCATGGGGGCGAGCATCAGCCCGTGTGCAAGCGTTATGGATCCGATTGTCATATTGCTACCATCCCCCCTCTTGATGCTACCATTGTATCATATTTCTCCTGTATTTTCAAGAGAGAGTTTTTTTAAAAAAGCTCTTTACTTTTTGGGGCATTGCGGCTATAATGATGGTACTATCCTATGCATAAGGAGGACTAAGCATGAAACTGACTGTTCCCATTATGAATCATTCCGTGACGCCCGACACACGGGATGAGTATCTGCGCCAGATTAAGGCCTGCGGCGCAGACCGTGTGCTGCTGGCGCTGGATCGCATCATTGAGCTGTCGCCTGCGGCGTGGGCCGAGATACGGCGCACACTGACCGAGAATATCCAATTCTTCCGTGACAACGGACTGGAATGCGGGGTGTGGGTCGGGGCTACGATCGGGCACGGCGTTGTGCTGGCGCACGACGAGACCGAGGGCGAGAAAAAGGATTATACCCCCGTTGTGACCACGCAGAAGGGGGCGCTTGAGGGCACGCACTGTCCGCTTGACGCCGCCGTTACGGCCGACCTTGCCAAGGCCATGCGGGAGCTTGCCGAAGTACGCCCCGATATGATCCAGTTAGATGACGATTTCCGTCTCTCCAATCGAGGCGGTGAGCAAAACGTGGGGTGCGTGTGCCCCTTGCATATGGCACGCATCCGTGAGCTGTGCGGAGAGGACATCGAAGCAGAAGCATTTGCGGATCTGGCCCTTAAGGGCAAGCCAAACCGATACCGTGATGCACTGCTGCAGGCCAACGGCGAGTCGCTGCGTGCCTTGGCACAGACCTTGCGTGATGCCGTGGACGAGGTGGATGCGGGCATTCCTCTGGTGCTCTGCTCTACCACGTGCTGGGAATGGGACGGTGTGACCCC
>SVTU01000102.1 GCA_015063655.1 Oscillospiraceae bacterium | reverse complement strand
TGCGGCCTTTCTGACCTTGCTGTTGATATTCCATGCGGCATCTACGCTGAGGTACGGGTCACAGCCCACAACGTCCATGCCGAGAGCGACTGCGGCGTTAGCCACAAGACCGCCGATGGCACCAAGACCGATCACGCCCAGCGTCTTGCCCATGATCTCACAGCCTGCGAATTTGGACTTGCCTGCCTCAACGGCCTTGGCAACGCCCTCTGTTCCGCAGAGAGACTGAGCCCATGCCACACCGCCCACGATATTGCGGGAAGCGAGCATCAGCGCACAGATTGCCAGCTCCTTCACACCGTTGGCGTTAGCACCGGGGGTATTGAACACCACGATGCCCTCCTTGGCGCAACGGTCAACGGGAATGTTGTTCACGCCCGCACCTGCTCTGGCAATGGCAAGCAGCTTCTTATCAAAGGTCATGTCGTGCATAGCGGCAGAGCGCACCATGATGGCGTCAGGCTCCTTGACGTCTGTGCCGACAACGTATTCGTTCTTATCCAGCTTGTCGGTTCCGACAGCGGCGATCTTGTTCAAGCAAAGTATATTTTTCATGGTTCTTCTTCCCTTTTCGGTTTATTTCTTGGGGTTCTCGGCGGCAAATTTCTTCATAAAGGCCACAAGTGCCTCAACGCCCTCATACGGCATAGCATTGTAGATGGATGCTCTCATACCGCCAACGGAACGGTGTCCCTTAAGGTTCTTCAGACCTGCCTTGCCTGCCTCGGAGGCAAACTTCTTATCGAGATCGGCGTCACCCGTCACGAAGGTCACGTTCATCATGGAACGGCTGTCCTTCTTTACGGGAGCAAGATAGTAATCCTGAGAATCCAGATAGTCGTACAGCAGAGCTGCCTTCTTTACGTTTCTCTTCTCCATCTCCTCAAGTCCGCCAATGGACAGGATCCACTCATACACAAGCTTAGCCATGTAGATGGCATAGCAAGGAGGCGTGTTGTACATCGAGCCGTTCTCTGCCATGATCTTCCACTCCAGCATGGTGGGCATCTTGGGGTCGGCATACTCAAGCAGGTCCTCGCGAACGATCACAAGGGTCAGTCCTGCGGGAGCCATGTTCTTCTGTGCGCCTGCGTAGATCACACCGAAGCGGCTGACGTCAACAGGCTCGGAGATGATGCAGGAGGACATATCGGCAACCAGCGGAACGTCACCCGTATCGGGAATGTAAGAATACTTGGTACCGTAAATGGTGTTATTGAAGCAAACGTGAACGTAGGACGCATCGGGTCTTACCATATTGCGCGTAACGGTGGGAATATGGTCGAAGTTATCCTCCTTGGAGGTAGCGATGCACTTGACGTCATAGCCCATCTTCTGAGCTTCCTTAAATGCCTTGCCCGAGAACTGACCCGACACCACGTAATCAGCCTTGCCCGTGCGGCCGATCAGGTTGAGCGGCACAGCGGCAAACTGCGTGGAGGCACCGCCCTGCAGGAACAGCACCTTGTAGTTATCGGGAATATTCATCAGCTTGCGAAGCATAGCCTCGGCATCGTTGATAATGGCTTCATAATCAGGAGATCGATGCGACATCTCCATCACCGACATACCGGACTCGCCGTAGCAGACCAGCTCAGATGCTGCTTTGTTCAGCACCTCGAGGGGCAGCATGGAAGGACCCGCAGAAAAGTTGAATACTCTGTTCATAAGATAGAACCTCCGTGATTAAAAATCAGTATTTTACTTTATGAAAGTAAAGTATAGTAACATTATATAACGAAAAAGTGGGATAGTCAAGAAGAAAATGCATATTTTGTGAAATTTTTTACAAAGTTTATGCTTCCTTGACCATGATCAGCTCCTTGGCATACGGCAAGGAAGCGATCCAATCGCACATCGTGTGCCATTCGGCCAGCTTATGATGGCGTCTGGCATAGTATATGTTGATCAGATTTTCATAGTTCAGCGTAACGGTGCGCATCTGGTTATAGCTTGAGGGAAGCATTTGGATCATGTTGTGCCAGGGCTGTCTGTTCTCCTTGTTTTCGCAGAAGGCCACGCGCTCGCCCTCAAGGTAATCGATCACGCTGTCAAGCACCGCCAGTGCCCCCTCGTCCATGCGGTCGCAGGAGAAATCGGAGCGTTCAAAGGGCTTGGAATGGATCTTATGCATGGTAGAGCAGGAATTTGCCACCGTGCCGACCTTATAGGTATCAAACTCCTTCCACCAATACAGCGGAGCGGTAATGTCCACCGAAACGAAGATCTGACGCAAAAACTTGCGGTGATCACTGCCCGCCGTTGCCAAGCGGTGCGCCAGGGAGAGATCGTTCTCACCAAGCACAAAGCTGCCGTCCTCACCGTAAAAGCTATCCATTCGATCCCAGCTGTTGAGCGGATTTCTTGCTCCTCGAATGGCGTTTTCCATATTCATCACCGTATATCTTTCAATTACAATCATATGGCTTCTCCTTATATCTCACAGTCCAGCACAACACGAGACTCGATCACAGAGCTAACAAAGACAGCCACCTGCAAATGGTCGGGATGCACGGCATAGGTATGCAGATCGTCGGCACTGTCAAACTCGGTCAGCAGCAGCAGATCCATGGACATATCGGTCCCCGAAACGTCAAGGCCGATCTCCATGCGGCGGATCTCGGGAATTTTGGGGCAAAGGTCATACAGCATCGCTCTGGTCTTTTCCATATTTTCCTGCTTGGATGCGCCTGCGGCCTCATCCTTGAATTTCCACATAACAACGTGTCTTATCATGCTTGTTTTCCCCTTTTATACGATATTTCTTACAGTATATCACATTTTTCACCCAAAGTCAATTGACATTTCGATATTTCTATGCTACAATAGAGGAGCAAAACCGCATCCCTGCTCTGCGGCCGCCTTTGGCCGCCAAGGCCGATGCTTTACTATTTGATGAAGAAGGTACGCAACATGTTCAACAATCAACCCGTTTCCTATTCGGGCGTTCAGCCCAGCGGCAATCTGACCATCGGCAATTATCTCGGTGCCATCAAAAATTTCGCCTCGTTCTCCGAGGCGTACAAATGCTTTTATTGCGTGGTAGACGAGCATGCCATCACGGTACGCCAGACACCTGCCGATCTGCGCCGCCGCACGTACGAAACGCTGGCTTTGTATATGGCCTGCGGGCTTGACCCCGAAAAGAATACGCTTTACGTTCAGTCTCACGTGCACGAGCATGCCGAGCTTGCCTGGATCCTCAACTGCTTCACCATGTTTGGCGAGCTGTCCCGCATGACGCAGTTTAAGGACAAGAGTGCCAAGCACGCCGACAATATCAATGCTGGTCTGTTTACCTACCCCACGCTGATGGCAGCCGATATTCTGCTGTATCAGACCGACGTCGTGCCCGTAGGTGTTGACCAAAAGCAGCACGTGGAGCTTTGCCGTGACATTGCCGAGCGCTTCAATCAGCTTTTCCCCGATACCTTTACCGTACCCGAGCCGATCATCTCTAAATCAGGCATGAAGATCATGTCCTTGGCAGACCCCACCAAGAAAATGTCAAAATCCGATGAGAACGTCAATGCCGTGGTGTATATCCTCGATGACAAGGACACCATCATTCGCAAATTCAAGCGTGCCGTCACCGACTCCGAGACCTGTGTGCGTCTTGGCGAGGGCAAGGACGGTATCAATAACCTCATCGGTATTTACTCCTGCTTCACGGGCAAGAGTGCCGAGGAGATCGAAAAGGAATTTGAGGGACGGGGCTACGGTGAATTTAAGCTGGCGGTTGGCGAGGCTTGCGCCGATGCGCTTGCTCCCGTACAGCAGAAATACCGCGAGCTTCTGGCTGACAAGGGAGCGCTTGAGGCACAAATGAAGAAGGGGGCGGAGGAAGCCTCTTGGTATGCCCGCCGTACGCTCTCCAAGGTACAAAAGAAATTGGGCTTTGTCAAAATATGATGTAACGTGGCAAAAACGGCTTGTGTGACACTCACACAAGCCGTTTTTTGTTTTGGAGGAAACCGCCTGCGGCGGCATCAAACAGTGGGATTTCGGAAAGACGGAGAAGCGTTCTCTGTTTTGATTTTTTATTGTTTCTTCTTGTTTGCTATCATCATACGGTAATCTCTTTGAAGCATGGCAGCATGATTGGATGGAAGCACCTGCAACAGATATTCGTAAATATCTTGCTTGAATTGCACCATGATTTTTGTGCGTGACGCCGGTAGCAAATTGATGTTTTGTCTTAACTCTGTACTCAGTATCTCGTCCGACAAGAAAATATAGTAAATGTGTGAGCCAACTGTGCGACTGCCAAGCACACCATGCACATAGTAACCTATGCCAACGTGTTTAAAATCCTTGTAAAGCAAGTTCCTTTTTTTCCCAAACAATGGTGAAACCGTTACTTTGTCATTACCAAAACGTCCCCAGCAACAGCATTTCCAATACATTTTCGTTGCAAAATAATATACCCATACGGCTAACCCCGCAAGGCAACCTACTGTCATCAGAATGGTGGCAGGCTCTACGCTGGATGTCAGCATAACAATGGGAAATCCAATAAACATCGGTATAAACAAGGCTATCACCATAATGGCGGCATAGGCGGTCATATAGGATCCCAAATACTTTTTCATTACTTATCCTTACCCTGCAAACAGAATTCTTTGGAATACGGAGAAGCGTTCTCTGTCTCTCAAAATAGGAAAGATTTCTCCCTTTATTTACGCTCTACCCTTTTTTTCAGCAAAACAGGAGAGAGGAGTGCCAAGGCGAGTAAGGGCAACAGAGGCAGGGGTGACAGGGTCGCTCCGCATCCGCTCTTCTCCGCTTCGGACGTGGGCTGTGGAGCGTCTTTCACGGGCTTTTGGGTATCTGTCTCTTCCTGTGTGGCAGGCTCGGTATCCGCCTTGGGAAGCGCATAGGTAATCGATCCGCTAACGGTATAGTTTCCGCCGTTATGATTGACCACGGTGACGGTGGCCGTTCCGTCTGTCAGGTTCTTTTCAAATCGCACTGTAT
>SVTU01000101.1 GCA_015063655.1 Oscillospiraceae bacterium | reverse complement strand
CCTGCCAAGCCCTGCAAGGTATCATCTAACATTTTTCCGTAGTTTTTCTTCATCCTGCTCTCCCATTTCTCGGGAAATATCCCGCATGCATCGGCCCGTTTCTTCTCCGTTTTTCTTATTGTATCTCAAAATGCAAAAAAAATCAAGCCCCTGCCCATTTTTCTTTTTTCTCCTTTTCTACGTTATTTTTCACTATTTTTGTTCTCACCCTTGTAAAACCCTTGAAAATGTGGTAAAATAAACTTGATTTATTTTTAAGGAAGGACTTTGCCATGCTATCCACCGTTTACAGTGCCGGTATGTTCGGCATCGACGGCTTTACAGTCACCGTGGAGTGCAACGCTCAAAGCCGCATGTTTGCCTTTGAGCTGGTCGGCTTGCCCGATCTTGCCGTCAAGGAGGCCAAGGAGCGTGTGAGGACCGCCTGTGAGAACAGCGGCTTCCGCTTCCCCTCCTTTGAGATCATCATCAATTTAGCTCCTGCCGACCGCCGCAAGGAGGGCTCGGCATTCGATACGCCTATCCTTCTGTCCATTCTCCGCTGCGGCGGTATTATACGCCGTGAGGTAGACTTTTCGAACAAATGCTTTACGGGTGAGTTATCCCTTTCGGGTGAGCTTCGCCCCGTGCGGGGTGTGTTGTGCATGTGCGCCTCAGCTAAGGCCTCCGGCATGCGTGAGTTTTACGCCCCTGCCGACAATGCCGCCGAGGCGGCGGCCGTAGAAGGCATCACGGTATATGCCGTGCGCAACGTCCGTGAGCTTGTGGATCATCTCAACGGCGTCTCACCCCTCTCTCCCGTCCCTCACAAGTCGCTTTCCGCACGGCAGGGCGATTGCGATGACAGCTTAGATTTTGCTGACGTGCGTGGGCAGGCCATGGCCAAGCGTGCCTTGGAGATCGCCGCCGCAGGCGGACATAACATCCTTCTGATAGGCCCGCCCGGCACGGGTAAATCCATGCTTGCCAAGCGCCTTTCCTCCATACTGCCTCCCATGACCTTTGACGAGGCGATCGAGACCACCAAGATCCATTCCGTTTCGGGCACACTTCCGCCCGACGTCTCTCTCATAACAACCCGTCCCTTCCGCTCTCCTCACCATACCATGAGCGCCATCAGCCTTGTGGGCGGCGGTGTCAACCCGATGCCGGGTGAGGTCTCTCTGTCGCATAACGGCGTGCTGTTTTTGGATGAGCTGCCCGAGTTTCCCAAGGCCGTCACCGATGCCCTGCGTCAGCCCATTGAGGACAGACAGGTCACCATCACTCGTGCCAACGGCCGTGTTACCTACCCCTGCTCCTTTATGCTGGTTGCCGCTATGAATCCCTGCCGATGCGGATACTTCGGCGCACCGGGTGGGCGATGCCATTGCTCACCGCAGGACGTCAAGCGTTACGTATCCAAGATCAGCGGTCCGATGCTTGACCGCATTGATATTCAGGTGGAGCTTCCCGCCATCTCCTACGAGGAGCTGAGCACTCGCTCCGAGGCGGCCGAGTCCTCTGCCGTCATCCGCGAGCGTGTTGCCGCGGCTCGCTCCTTCGCCCTATCCCGCATGGCCAAGAACGGCGGGCAGGTATACAGCAACGCTCAGCTCGGTGCGGCCGACATTCGCCGCTACTGCGTGATGACTGAGGCCGCCACAGCCCTGCTTGGTGCGGCCTATGAGCGCATGGGGCTTTCCGTTCGAGGCTACGACCGCATCCTGCGTGTAGCCCGTACCATAGCCGACCTTGACAAGAGTGAGCTGATCGATGCCAAGCATATTGCGGAGGCCATTCAATACCGTTCCCTGGACAAAAAATACTGGGGATAAGAAAGGAACACCATGCAACTCAAGGAAAGAATCATATCTCTTTGCTCACTGATGTCCGTATCGGGGCATGAGGCATACGACGCAGAGCGTCTTGCCAAAGAAGTGGGCAAGGATTTTGACGAATGCCATCACGATGCCGTAGGCAACACGGTGCTTGTATGCCGATGCGGCAGAAAGGATGCCAAAAAAATACTCATAGACACGCATTTTGACGAGATCGGCATGCTCGTCACCGACATTTGCGACGGTGGCTTTTTGCGCATCATCAACGTCGGCGGCATCGACCCCGCCATTCTCTCTGCCGCCGACGTGCTGATCTACGGTAAAAGGACACTTCATGGCGTGATCTGTGCCACCCCGCCCCATCTGCAAAAGGAGGCGGATAAGGATAAGCTACAGCCCGTAGATGAGCTTTTGATCGACACAGGCTACCAAAAGGATGAGCTGGAGAAGCTTGTCAGCATTGGCACACCCGTTGGCTTTTTGCCACGCTATACCGAGCTGACAGGCGACAGGCTGTGCGGCAAATCCTTGGATAACAAGGCATGTGCCGCCATTGCCGTGCAGGCTCTGCTCGCCACGCCCCGAGAGGCACTTGCCGCCGACGTATATCTGCTGCTCTCGGCGCAGGAGGAAACGGCAGGCACGGGCGGTGCGGCCGTGGGCAGCTTTGCCATCGACCCCGATTACGCCATGGTCATCGACGTCAATCTTGCCAAGGTGCCCGATACCTCCGAGGCAGATACCGTTCCGCTCGGCAAGGGGCCGTCCGTTTCCATCTCGCCCGTGGCCGACCGACGCCTCACACGCCTTGTGCGTGACTTGGCCGAACGAAGGGGCATTCCCTATTCTCCCGTTGCCGCCCCCTCGTCAACGGGCACGAACACCCCTGCCGTCAATCTGGCAGGCAGAGGCATTCCTGCGGTGGATATCGGTCTGCCTCTCAAAAACATGCACACCTATAACGAGCTTTTGTGCCTGTCGGATGCCGAGGCTCTTTGTGCGCTGATCACAGCGTTTATCACGGACAGACAGATCGGGGAGGTGATCTCATGAGTACACGCTATGAGGGTCTTACCCTGATCCGCCATCTGTGCGATGCCTTTGGCCCCTCGGGCTGTGAGGACGGCGTGCGCCGTCTGATCGAAGAACAGCTCGCCGACCTTACGGGCATACAAACGGTGACCGACCGCCTTGGTAATCTGATCGTTCGCCTGCCCGCCCCGAACGGCTCTGCCAACCGAGATACACGCATCATGCTTTCGGCTCATATGGATGAGGTCGGCTTTATGGTCACCGCCATCACCGACGAGGGCTATCTGAAATTTGACACCGTAGGCGGGATCTCCCCCCGTGTGCTGTGCGGGCGCAACGTCACGGTGGGAGACGGAGAAACGCAGGCCGAAGGCATCATTGCTTCAAAGGCTATACACCACAAGCCCCGCAGTAAGCGGTTGGATATCACCCCCATTACCTCACTGTATATGGATATTGGCGCAACAAGCAAGGCGGAGGCAAGCCGTGCGGCTGAGATCGGCACGTACGCCACCTTCTCTTCCCCCTTCGTTTGCTTCGGGCAGGATGACAAATTCATCAAGGCCAAGGCCCTTGACGACAGGCTTGGCTGTGCGCTTTTGATCGAGCTTGCCCGTGCGCTGTCTCAATCGCCCCCCGACAACGCCCCCGACCTCTACCTGTGCTTCACCGTGCGTGAGGAGATCGGCATTTCGGGTGCGGCCGTGGCGGCACAGAGCGTGCGCCCCGACTTTGCCATCGTGCTGGAGACCACCGCTGTGGGCGACGTACCCGATGCCGATGCATCAGCCCGTGTGGCCTCACTTGGAGAGGGCGGCGTCATCTCCCTGATGGACCGCTCCACAATCTATGACCGAGATTTCATTCGCTTTGCCATGGATACGGCCAAGAGGCACGGCATCAAGGCACAGATCAAGAAATACGTTTCGGGTGGCAATGATGCCGCTCATATCCACAAGAGCGGTGTGGGCGTTCGCACTCTCGCACTGTCCGCCCCTACCCGCTATCTGCATTCCCCCGCCTGCGTCGCCCACTACGACGACTACACCGCTATGCTTGACCTGCTGCTGACGATGCTTGGCACATGGTCATATGGAAAGGAGCCATTATGCTGAAGCTTTTGGAAGCCCTCTGCTCAGTCCCCTCCGTTTCGGGGCGTGAGCATGCCATACGAAACACCCTTTGCGATATGATCTCCCCCTTGTGTGACGAGGTCGGCACCGATGCGCTCGGCAATCTCATTGCCGTGCGCCGCGGCACGGCTGATGACCGCAAGAAGGTCATGCTGTGCGCTCATATGGACGAGATCGGGTATCTTGTCACCTTCCTTGAGGAGGACGGAAGCCTGCGTCTGTCGGGCGTGGGCGGCATTCACTGGGCGGCCTGTGCCTACGGCTCGGTGATCTCCGAGCGAGGCGTGAGGGGCGTGCTTGTCCCCGAGGACGGCGTCAAGCCCGCAGACTACGCCGCCGACAAGTTTATCATCGACATCGGCACTTCCTCCCGTGAGGAGAGTGAGAGCCTTGTCAGCGTAGGCGATTTCTTCGTCAGCACACCCACGCTCACCCCACTGTACGGCCGCCGCATCGCAGGCAGACCGCTTGACGACCGTGCGGGCTGTGCCGTGCTGCTCAGCATCGCCGAGCATTTTGCCAAGCAGCCCCCCAAAAACGATCTGTATTACGTTTTCTCCGTACAGGAGGAGGTGGGGTGCCGAGGAGCTAAGCCCGCTTCCTATGCCATCGCCCCCGACTATGCGCTGGTATTCGACGTAACGGGCACGGGTGACGTCAAGGGGGCCAAGCCTATGGCGTGCCGTGTGGACGGCGGTGCCGCCATCAAGATCAAGGATGCCTCTGTGATCTGCCACACCGAGGTGGTGGAGACTCTTGGCCGTCTGGCCAAGGAAAACGGCATTTCTCATCAAGCCGAGATCCTACCCTACGGCGGGACCGACACCTCGTCCATTCAAATGTCGGGCTTTGGCTGCCGTGTGGGTGCGCTTTCCATTCCCACCCGCTATATCCATTCGGGCACCGAGCTGCTTTCTCTGTCCGATGCCGAGGCATGTGTCTCGCTCGCCGTCGCCTTTTGCGACCGCATCTAAATTTTGTAAGGCTGGTATTCACAATGCAATT
>SVTU01000100.1 GCA_015063655.1 Oscillospiraceae bacterium | reverse complement strand
AGTATATAAACTCTTGACGAGATCCGTACTTGCTTTGCTTTTCTTTGCTTTGTACTTCTCTCTGCTGTTCAATTTTCAATGACCATCTTTGCCCCCGCTTCAGCGGCGACTTTGACATTATACCATATGCCTTCCACCTTGTCAAGCCCTTTTTTGAAAGTTTTTGAAAAAATTTTTTTGTTTACAATTTTGGAAATTTTTGTATGGCTTTTTGGGGGTCTTTCTTAGTATTTCCCTCTTTTTTTCCTTTTATTCCGTCTTTTTCGCGTTGTTTGGAAAAGTACTTGACAAACACAGACGTGTGTGCTACAATGACAAAAAGTCAAATTCACTATATATAAATTAGGAAAGGAAACACCATGAAGCAGTATCTGATCTCTCCCGACGTCCCCTCCTTTAAGGCCAATCTGCACAGCCACTCCACCTTCTCTGACGGCAAAATAACCCCCGAGGAGCTAAAACGACTCTACAAGGAGCAGGGCTACTCTGTATTTGCCTATTCGGATCACAACGTCCTGATCGATCATTCCGAGCTGAATGACGACAGCTTCCTGACGCTGACCTCCACTGAGATCGACGTCAGCAATAAGATCAGTGAAAATCCTGCCAAAAATCCCTGCTTCCATCTGAATTTCTTTGCCCCCAAGCCCGATGCGGTTGCCATGCCGTGCTTCAATCCCCGTTACATTCGGGACAATCACGCAGACCTGCGAGACAAGCAGGCTTATATCGGAGAGCCGACCTATGAGAAGCACTACGATACGATCCATGAGATTATTACGGCCTACAAGAGCCTTGGCTTTCTGTGCATGCTCAATCATCCCACGTGGTCGGAGCAAACCTATGAGGACTACCGAGAGCTTGAAGGCGTGGACATGCTGGAGCTTCACAACTACGGTACCTCGATGATCGGCTTGTTTGAATACAACACGCACGTATTTGACCGCTTGCTCACGGCGGGCAAGACCCTGTACGGCACGGCCACCGATGACAACCACAGCACCCGTGATATGTTTGGCGGCTTTGTGATGATCAGCGCCCCCTCACTGACCTATTCCGACATATTTGAGGCCTTGAAAAACGGTAGCTTCTATGCCTCGCAGGCGCCCCTCATTCACGAGATGTATCTTGAGGACGGTCTCTTGCACGTGACCACCTCGCCCGCCAAGCAGATCGCCCTGACGTGCTGCTGCCGCAAGGCCTTGGTTGTCAATGCCGAAGAGGGACAGACCGTCACCGAAGCTGTTTTTGACACCAACGTGATGTATCCGCCCTTCGTGCGCCTGACCGTCACCGACGAGCACGGAAAAAGGGCTTGGTCTCAGCCCATTTACGGGGATTTTAATAACAAATACAACTAATAAAAAAGTGTCTGTCTCGCATGGGAGACAGACACTTTTTTACTCTTCGGCTTGTATCAGTACGTTCCGCTGTCAAGGAACCATTCCCCGTCCTGCTTGACCATAGACAGGCGAACGGTGAGGCGTTCCTCGGGCTTGCTCTCAAGGTACGTTTCGATCTCGACGTTGACAAGCTTTTTGTTGGACGGCCGCACGATCTTGGCCGTTGACAGGTCATAGATACGCTTCTCGGTGACCAGCGCCTTATGCTTATTGGATTTCATCAGGTGCGCTCCGCCCATATCGTCATGGTGCAGATAGTAGCGAGCGCCCAACTGTCCGCTCTCCACGTCGATATCCAGCACCGCTCCCGTAAAGAGCATTTCATATACGCTTTCCAGATACTCCTTGCCGTACACCGTCTCGGCATATGCCTTGATCTCCTCTATGGATGTATACGGGGCGTCTATGCGCACGTAATCGTAATCGGCAGGATCGTTCTCGGAATAATAGAAATCGTACTTCTTTTCCTCATAGCCGATGGGATACAAATAAAACTGACCCGCAGGGTCGGCATACACCGCCTCCTCGCCGTCCCGCTTCTCACTCACCCTTTGCAAATAGGTATAGCTTCCGTACTGCGTGACGGAGCGATATGCCAACACCCTTCCCGCCTCGCTGTCCTCGATCTCGTAATAATAAAAGCCCTTGCCCTCTGCGTCCTTATAATAGGAGGCCTTCGGCTCGTACACGCGCTCGTATACAGGCAAGCCCTCGCCAAACAAGATCTCGTTGACACCGTACGAGGCCTCGATCAGCTCTCCGAGGCGTTGCTCGATCTCGCTCATTTCGGGCGCACGGCAGGATATGCCTGACAGCACAAGGCAAACCGCACACAACAGCAAGCAAATTCGTTTTAACATGATAATACCTCGATTTGATACAAAGGCTCCCATGAGGGAGCCTTTGTATTTATTCTTCTACGGTAGCTTCTGCGGCTTCCGTTGCGATCTCTGCGACCTCCTCGGCAGGCTCGTCCTCGGGCTCCTCATGCTCCACGGTGGTAAAGTTCACCACACGCTGCTCGCCCGACGTACGCATCATAATGACACCGCCTGCGGTGCGAGAATATACGGGCACGTCGGCTACAGGGGTACGGATGATGGTACCGCTGTCGGTAATCATCATCACATCCTCCTCATCGCCCACGGCGGCAATGCTGCACAAAAGTCCCGTTTTGGCGGACAGATTATGGCAGGTCACGCCGTGACCGCCTCTGTTCTTCATCACACGGAAATCCGAGAAGGGTGTCTTCTTACCAAAGCCGTTTTCGGTGATGGTAAGCAGGCTCTTTTCGTCATCCACCACGGCAACGCCGCATACGGTATCGTCACCCCGCAGGGAAATACCCCGCACGCCGCGTGCCGTGCGTCCCATAGGACGCACCTGCGCCTCGGTATAGCGAACGGCACAGCCGTTTTGTGTGGCAATCATGATATCCTTGTCTCCCACGGTGTGAAGCACGAAGGACAGCTCGTCATCGTCATCCAACGAAATGGCGATCTTTCCGCCCTTTCTCTGGTATTCGAAGGCAGACAGCAGCGTACGCTTGATCACACCCTTCTTGGTGACCATCGTCAGATACTGATCGTCAACAAAGCCCTCGATACCGATCAAGGCCGTGATCTTTTCATCGGGCAGCAGCTCAAGCAGGTTGGCGGCATACGAGCCCTTGGCGGTTCTGGATGCCTCGGGGATCTGATATGCCTTTCTGGTATGCACCTTGCCTCGGTTGGTAAACATCATCAAATAGGAGTGGCTGTTGAGGGCAATGACCCGTTCGATATAGTCCTCCTCCTTGGTCGCCATACCGATCACGCCCTTGCCGCCTCGCCTCTGTGCCGCATACGTATCGGCAGGCAGACGCTTGATATAGCCCGCATGGGTCATGGTGATCACACAGCTATGGCGTTCGATCAGATCCTCAAGCTCAATATCGTCCACGGCAGCCACGATCTCAGTGCGGCGCTCGTCCGAGAACTTGCGCTTGATCTCCAGCATCTCGTCCTTGATGATGGCATCGATCTTGGCGGGGTCTGCCAAAATGCCCTCAAGCTCGATGATGATAGCATGCAGTCTTGCCAGCTCCTCCTCGATCTTGTCTCTCTCCATTCCGGTCAGCTTGCCAAGCGTCATTTCCACGATCGCCTGTGCCTGTGCCTCGGAGAGCTGACGGATATTGCCAAGCTCATTCTCATAGCCGTCCTTGTAGGTAACGGTGAAGAACTCGGACATGAGGCGTTCCTTGGCCTCGGGAATGGATTTAGAGGTCTTCATGATCTCCACGATGCGGTCAATGTTATCGATGGCGATATGATAGCCCTCGAAAATGTGGGCTCTCTCCTTGGCCTTAGCCAGGTCAAAGCGCACACGTCTCTCTATCACGGATTTCTGATGGGCAATGTAATGGTCCAGGATCTGAGGCAGAGACAAAATCTTCGGCTCGTTGTTCACCAGAGCCAGCATGTTAATGGCACAGGTATCCTCCATCTGCGTATACTTATACAGCTGATTGAGAATGATCTGCCCATTGGCGTCACGGCGGTATTCGATGACGATACGCATACCGTCTCGACCCGACTCGTCACGCATATCGGTAATGCCTTCGATCTTCTTATCCTTCACAAGAGCGGCAATGCTCTCACACAGCATGCTCTTGTTGACACCGTAGGGGATCTCGGTGACGATGATACGGCGGTTATCCTCTTCGATCTCGGCACGGGCACGCACCATCACGCGTCCCCGACCCGTATTGTATGCCTGCACGATACCTGCCGTGCCGTAAATGGTGGCACGGGTGGGAAAATCGGGACCCTTGACGAACTGCATCAGCTCCATCACGTCACACTCAGGATTTTCCATACGGTATACGGTGGCATCAATGACCTCGCCGAGATTGTGGGGCGGAATGTTGGTGGCCATACCCACGGCAATACCCACCGAGCCGTTGACAAGCAGGTTGGGGAAACGGGAGGGAAGCACACGGGGCTCACGGCGGCGGTTGTCGAAGTTGGGCATAAAGTCCACAACCTCTTTTTCAATATCGCTCATCAGCTCGTCGGCAATGCGGGACATTCTCGCCTCGGTGTAACGGTAGGCAGCGGCACCGTCTCCGTCCACAGAACCAAAGTTACCGTGTCCCTCTACGAGCGGATAGCGCAGAGAAAAGTCCTGTGCCATACGCACCATCGTGCCGTATACGGCGGCGTCGCCGTGCGGGTGATAGCGGCCCAGCACGTTACCGACCGTGGTAGCCGACTTGCGGAACGGCTTATCATACGTTAGATGGTCCTCATACATAGCGTACATAATGCGTCTTTGACCGGGCTTCATGCCGTCTCGCACGTCGGGAAGCGCACGGGCGGCGATAACGGACATGGAGTATTCAATGAAGGATTTTTTGACCTCCTTGTCCATGCCGATATCCACGATCTTTTGATCTCTGAATTCCAAGTTTTCCTGTTCCAATTTTTTTACCTTCCTGTCTTTTGTTCGGAATGATATTCGTTATTTTTCCACACGGTTATCCACAAGCTGTGGAAAAGTTATTTTTCGGTATTTTCTACCTTTTACGAGCTTTTTTTGCGTTTTTTAGC